>CADAIF010000083.1 GCA_902787905.1 uncultured Lachnospiraceae bacterium | reverse complement strand
TGGTTCCGGATCAGATGCAGAATGGTGAAGGTCGAATAGGCCACCCCCGCATGGGCGTCCACCGGCAGGGTCGCCGCGATGGTCTCCACGCATTCCTCCAGGGACAGGCCTGCCGCCAGCATGGTAGAGATGATCTTGCTGGTCAGGGTAGATAAAATACTGGCCTTGACCCCGCTGCCCATCCCGTCCGCCAGCACGATCACAAAGGAGCCGTCCTCCTGCTCCACCATGTCCACATGGTCGCCGCACAGCTGCTCGCCGATATGATTGATACTCTTCCAACCGATGTCACAACACAGGTCATTCATCTTCCACAGACTCCTTCAGTTTGTACAGGGCCACCTTGGTCTCGGCAGCCGTCTCACCCAGCAAAGAAGCGATCTCCTGCACGATCCGCATCTGTTTTTCAACGACCTTGTCGGCCACCTCAACGGTCTGCCGGCGGATCTCCTCTCTTTCCAGCCTGGTCTCCTCCTGCTGACTCACATCCTGAAGCAGACAGAGAAGCATGCGGCCGTCATCCGCCGGGATGATGGTCTCCTCCACATAACAGCCGTACTCGGCCAGATAATTCTTCTGCCCGTAGATGCCCCGGCCCGTGCTCTTGACCTTGATGAAGGGGGCCGGATCCAGAACCCGGACCACCTGGTCGCCCAGAATGGCCTCCGGATAACGCAGCTTCAGAAGTCTTAAGGCCGCCGCGTTGATCTGCTGGACCTCCAGCTGGTCGTTCAGCACCAGAATGCCGTGGGGAATGTTTCTGGCGATGGTATCGGACAGGGTCTCCGCCTTTTCCTTCAGGAAGGGCAGACACATGGAGATCTCCGCCTTGCCCTGGTAGATGGCCACGGCCTTCTCCCGGCAGGTATCGTAGCCGCAGGAGCCGCAGTTCAGCTCCTGACTGGGCTTGAACTTGCCCATCTGCTGCAGTATATTCCGCAGCTCCATCTCCGTCGGCAGGGCCGTGTGCCTGTCGATGGGCCGCATGGGCTTGCAGAGGATGGCCGCTTCAGGCTGGTCGACCACAAAATCTTCCTTTCCGGCGAAACGGGCGACGGCCAGATAGTCCCTGACCGGATTGCTGTGGTATTTCTCCATGACCGGGCCGCCCACACAGCTGCCCGCACAGGCAGACATTTCAATAAAACAGTGATGGATCTTCCCCTGACGGATATCCTCCAGGGCCGAGATGCAGTTTTCCACCCCGTCCAGGGCCAGATAATCGTAAGAGGGATCCGCCTGGGTCATGGTCTTTAAGATGCCGCCGGTGGTCGGGAAAAATCTGGCCAGACTCTCCGCGCAGGGCTCAGAGCCCGCCTCCAGGTCGATGCCTTCGGCCTTCAGCCACTCCGTCAGCTCCTCAAAGGTCAGGACCGCGTCCACATAGCCCTCATACTGCTGGGCCTCATCCTTTTTGGCCACGCAAGGTCCGATAAAAACCGTCTTTGCGCCGGGCACCCGCCTGCGGATGGCGGTACAGTGGGCCTGCATGGGCGAGAGCACATCTGCCAGATCAGGCAGAAGGTCCGGGAAATACTTCTGGATCAGCAGATTGACCGAATGGCAGCAGGAGGAAATGACAATGTCCCGCTGCTCCTCCTTCAGGATCCGCTCGTATTCACGCTTGACCATGGTGGCGCCGACAGCAGTCTCCTCCACATCCGCAAAGCCCAGCTTTTTCAGGGCTGCCCGCATCTTTTCAATACCGACCCCTTCGTAATTGGCGATAAAGGAAGGGGCCAGGGAAACATAGACCGGATCCCCGCTCTGGATCAGGACCTTCACCTTCTCCGTGTCGTCCACGATCTCCTTGGCATTCTGGGGACATACCACAAAGCAGTGGCCGCACAGGATGCACTCATCCCCGATGATATGGGCCTGGTTGCCGGAAAAGCGGATGGATTTGACCGGACAGTGCCGGATACATTTATAACAGTTCTTGCAGTTGGATTTCTTTAAAGTAAGGCAGCTAGTCATGATGATTTCTCCCCTGTCTTATCATGGTCAGGCCATGAATCTCTCATAAAACATCCGGTTGACCGGAACCTCAAGACCGTGACGGTCTGCGATCTCCACGACGGTACCGCAGAAAAGTCCCGCCTCCGTCGGACGGCCGGCCTTGGTATCCTGCCGCATGGAAGGCTCGCCCTCGGGCTGCAGAGAGTCCATGACAGCGACCCATTTCTGAAGATCCTCCTCCTTCAGATGCACGCCCTCGGCCTCTGCGCATTTCCTGGCCTCTTCCATGGCGGCGATATAGATCTCTCTGTATTTGCCGCCGGGCTGAACTCCCCGGTAGGCACAGGCATAGTAGGCGCAGGTCTGGTTGACCCCCACATTGGCCATCCACTTGTTGTAAAGCTGCCACTTCATGTCCGCCGGCCGGATATAGGGCACACCCGTCCTGTCAAAAAGCTCCGTGACCGCTTTCACCGCCGCTGATTCACTGCCATCCGCCTCGCCGAAAGCCACGCTGCCGCAGTGCTCAAAGCTGATCTGATTGCCAAGCTTGCCGGCATCCATGCCCTGAACCGTGGTATAAAGCAGATGCTGCGGGTGCAGGCGGTCCTCGATCATCTTCTCAGAGATGACCCCGTTCAGAAAGGACATGACGATGGTGTCCGGCCCGATTGCCTTTTCGGCCGAGCCGATGGCATCCGCCAGGCTGTAGTACTTCGTAGCGAAGATGAGCAGGTCCACCGGCGCCGCCGCATCTGCCGTCACATAGCTGATGTCCAGACGCCTGCCGTTGGCAAAAACGCCCACTTCCCGATACCTTTTGATCCTCGCATCCTCAGCGATGCAGATGACCTGATCTTTACTTAAATGTCTGCGGAAGATGTCGGCGTACATGCCGCCGACAGCGCCCAGACCGATAATACCGATGCTGCCAATCATATGATATCTCCTTTGTATAAAATCTGATTATTCAGCCATTTCTAGGCGATCACCCGGACTGAGCTGTTAAGGCTTCTCAGATAATCCAGGATCTCCTGACTGTGGGTTTTATTGACCGAAATGACCATTCCTGTGATATCCTTCGCCAGGAAAACGATCCCGACCAGGGTCAGCGTGTCCATCCCCCAGAATATGCCCATCAACGCAAGCATGACCACAAGGGCCGCACAAAGAATGATGTAGATTTTCAGTGTTTTGAACCCTTTTCTCTGATTTCTATCGTCATTATATTACACCTCTTTCTGCCTCAAAAAGTCATACTCGTATTATAAAATATCCGCGTCTGTACTGTCAATCAGATGGCAAAAGAACAAGGGCTGCCGCTCTGTTACTCTCCTCCTGTTGAGAGTCAGGGCGGCAGCCCTTTGCTGTTTTAAGGTTAGCGGCCTGAATACCGGGACTTTAAAGGTCACTTCCCTTACGGATGGTACCCGGCCCGTATTTCTTTTCTATCTTTCCAAAAGCCTCCTTGAGGCGTTTGTCCTTCTCATTGTTTTCCAGTTCCTGCTGATACTGGAAAATGGTCATCTGGACCGGCTCCCTGGCCGACTGAAGCTTCGTCGTCCTGACTCCCAGCAGACGGATGGGTTCCCCGTCCCACAGGGCGTCAAAGAGCTGGCAGGCAGCCTTATAAAGGACATCCTTGTCTGCCGTCACCCGGTCCAGAATCGTCTGATGACTGACCGACCGGAAGCTGGCATACTTAATCTCCACCGACACCTGACCGGCCACAAAATCATGTTTATTCAGTCTGGCCGATACGGAGGCGGCCAGCTTCTCCAGCACAGGCAGGGCTCTGGCCCTGCTGGATACATCTTCCGCCAGAGTCGTCGAATTGCCGACGCTTTTGACCTCTCTGGGTTCAGGATCCACCTGGGCGTTGTCGATACCATTGGCATACTGCCAGAGGAGGCGTCCGTGACTTTTCAGCCGGTAAATGACCAGGTCCGGGTCCGCCTAAAGGGTATGGACACGATTAGGCTTTTCAAAATCAGAGGCCATTTTGGCCAGAACCTTACGGTCCGAGACGCCTACGTTGACCGTGAAACCGAAGGTCTCAAAAACACCGTCACAGATGGCCCTGGCCGCCGCTTCCGGGGAAGGATAGCTGTCCCGGATGGGTTCAAAGTCCATATAGCACTCATCAATACTGACCTTCTGGATCCTGGGACAGATACCTCGAAGGTAGTCCATGAGCTGACTGCTTTTCTCACTGTAATAGGCATGATCCGGCGGCACACTCACCAGGCCCGGACATTTGGCGAAAGCACTGGCCACCGTGTCTGCGGTATGGATACCGTACTTTTTCGCCGGAATGGACTTGGCAACCACGATGCCGTGCCGGGTTTTCTGGTCCCCGCCAACGATGGAAGGAATCAGCCGCAGGTCCGTCTGACTGCCCTCTTCCAGGAGCTTAATGGCACTCCAGCTGAGAAAAGCCGAATTGACATCGATATGCAGAATAATCCCTGCCATGGGAGCGCCTCCTTCCAAATCATTTCATTAACTCAAGTATACATGGGCAGCGGGCGGAATGCAAACAAAAAGACTGCGGCACATGATATGCCGCAGTCCATGAGAACAATCACTTTTTACTCCGCCTTATCCTTCGGGATCAGAACGTTCAGCAGGATCGCCATAATGGCTGCCGGAACGATACCTGAACCGCCGAAAAGGTTCATCGCTCAAAGATCACGCCGCCGGCCTGGGTCGGATGATCGATATAGACGATCTCCTTTGCCTGACTTTTATATTTCAGCAGATTGATCACGATCATAATATCGCCCCCGGCGGAAAGGGTCATAATGATCCCCAGATACAGCCAGAAAGCAGAGCCCGCAATGATCGCAATGACCAGAGGGATCAGGCCCAGAAGGATCAGCGGCATCAGGGCCCCAAGAATGTAGTGACCCTTATCCAGCGGGCAGGCACAGGTGCAGTAAGGGGTCAGATACTCCTTCATGAAACCGAATTCTATATCTTTCCAGTGGTGCTCCGCGAAAAGGCTCCAGGTGATCCCGTGGACCAGTTCATGGACCACGACCAGCACAAGCATAACCACCAGGAGAAGGATCATCTGCGGAAGCGAATCCAGAAACGGGGGCTTCCCCGGATGCAGAAGAACAAAGAGAATAACGCTGATAATGATCACCGGCAGTCCGCAGATCAGGGCAAAAATATTGGCAGCCACGATGCCTACCGTCAGCTCCGTGCGCCTGTAACCCTGCGCCATGTAGGCGGCGCTCAGTTCCTCATAGGCTGACAGCCTGCGCTGTTCAGCTTCAGACAGTTTTCGATTCTTTTCTTCTTTATCTTTCACCATAAAACACTATCTCTCCCTCTGTTTTCAGGTCCGGAAAGGGAATAAGTCCCGGCTGGGGAGACATGTGATCCCCAAGCATCTTCTCCATCCAGACCATATGATACCAGCGGCCGAACTTATAGCCGCAGTCATGAAAAGTCCCCACCGGCCTGTAGCCCCGCCCTTCATGAAAACGGACACTGTCAAAGGTCAGGTAAGGATCCTCATCCTCCCGGGGAATACCGATACAGGCGTTCACATTCAAGACATGCTGCCTGGCCAGGATCTCCTCCAGAGCATCCATCAGGAGACGCCCGGTGCCTTTTCGCCGCTCCTTTTTCGACACATAGACTGTACTTTCGACACACCAGTCATAAGCAGCCCGGTCCTTAAAAGTTCCGGCATAAGCGTATCCGATCAGTCTTCCGCCATCCTCAGCCACAAGATAAGGATAGGTCTGAAGGGTCCGAAGCATACGGGTCCTGAAGCTTTCAAGGTCCGGCACCTCATAATCAAAGGTGACCGCAGTTTCCTTTACGTAAAAGGCGTAGATCTCAAGGAGGGCCGCCGCGTCCTCCGCCCTTGCAGTTCTTATTGTCATACCAGCCCTCTTTTCCGCTCGGCAGCAATTCTGCTTTCATTTGTTATAAGAAGCCGGCTCTTAAAACGCAGCGCCTCGGCCATAAAGACCACATCCTCAAAATTATAGCCCTCAGGAAAACGGATCCGGTCGATCAGCTGCCTTTGGTAAATGGTGGACCAGACCACGGACATCTTCCTGTCAGTGATATAATCCCTAAGCGCATCTTCAGAGCGCATCTTCAGTATCTTCACAGGCTCAGAACTTTCGGAGACCTGCCATTTCATCTCATGGCAGCCCTGCAAAGTCCGCTCATACTGACACCGGACAGCCCCTTATTGGTCTGATGGATCACTTTGAAACATGGGTACCTCTCTGCATATCGGTCACAGATTCTGCCGGAACTGTCTGTAGAACCATCATCGACAATGATCACTTCCAAAGGCGCATAGGTCTGTGCGGCAATGGAGTCCAGGCAGTCTTCCAGATAAGCTTCAACATTATAGACAGGTACAATGACGCTGATCAGTTCTTTTTCTTCTTCCATCCTCTACCACTAACCATAAAAGCGCCGCCGGCTTATGCCGGCGGCGCTGCAACAGATACTATCAGAACTTGCCTGCCTTTGCGGCTTCCTCGATGGAAACAGCTGTAGAAACAGTCATACCAACCATCGGGTTATTGCCTGCGCCGATGAGACCCATCATCTCTACATGTGCAGGAACGGAGGATGATCCCGCAAACTGAGCATCAGAATGCATACGGCCCATGGTATCCGTCATACCGTAGGATGCCGGACCTGCAGCCATGTTATCCGGATGCAGGGTACGGCCTGTGCCGCCGCCGGAAGCTACGGAGAAATACTTCTTGCCGGCTTCTACGCGCTCTTTCTTGTAGGTACCTGCGACCGGATGCTGGAAACGTGTCGGGTTGGTGGAATTACCGGTGATGGAAACATCGACATTCTCTTTCCACATGATCGCGACACCTTCCTGAACATCGTTGGCGCCATAGCAGTTGACCTTGGCACGCGGTGACTCAGGATCCTTGGAGTAGCATTTTCTGAAGACTTCCTTCACCTCACCGGTGTAGTAGTCATACTGGGTTTCAACATAGGTAAAACCGTTGATACGGGAGATGATCTGGGCAGCGTCTTTACCAAGACCATTCAGGATAACACGAAGCGGCTTTGTACGAACCTTGTTGGCCTTCTCGGCAATACCGATCGCACCCTCTGCAGCTGCGAAGGACTCATGGCCGGCCAGGAATGCGAAGCACTCGGTGTCCTCTTCCAGGAGCATTTTGCCCAGGTTGCCGTGACCCAGACCTACCTTACGGCGGTCAGCGACGGAACCCGGAATACAGAAAGCCTGCAGGCCGATACCGATGGCTGCGGCTGCATCTGCCGCGCGGCGGCAGTTTTTCTTAATCGCGATGGCTGCGCCTACGGTGTAAGCCCATTTTGCGTTCTCAAAGCAGATCGGCTGGATGCCTTCGATCAGATGATAGACATCGATACCGGCTGCGTCTGTGATTTCTTTACATTCTTCAATAGAAGAGATTCCATACTCCTTCAGCACAGCAAGAATCTGGGGTTCTCTTCTTTCATAGGATTCAAATAATGCCATTTTCTCTTTCCTCCCTTTTCTTACTCGTGTCTCGGATCAATGCAGCGGACTGCGTCAGCAACTCTGCCGTACTGGCCGGAAGCCTTCTTCAGCGCGGTCTCCGCGTCGTCGCCTGCCTTGATGAAATCCATCATTTTGCCGAAGTTCACGTACTTGTAACCGATGATCTGATCCTCCTCATCAAGAGCGATCTCGGTGATGTAACCATCCGTCAGCTCCAGATAACGCGGACCCTTGTCGAGTGTACCGTAGGTGGTGCCGATCATGGAACGTGTACCCTTGCCCAGGTCCTCAAGGCCGGCGCCGATCTGAAGGCCGTCCTCGGAGAATGCACTCTGGGTTCTGCCGTAAACGATCTGCAGGAAGAGTTCTCTCATGGCTGTATTGATGGCGTCACAGACAAGGTCGGTATTTAAAGCCTCAAGCAGGGTAAGGCCCGGAAGGATCTCCGCTGCCATGGCTGCGGAATGTGTCATACCGGAACATCCGATGGTCTCAACCAGAGCTTCCTGGATGATGCCGTCCTTGACGTTCAGGGAGAGCTTGCAGCAGCCCTGCTGCGGTGCGCACCAGCCAATGCCGTGGGTATAGCCGGAAATATCTTCAATTTTCTTTGCCTGCACCCACTTTGCTTCCTCAGGAATCGGAGCTGCACCATGGTGCACTCCCTGTGTGACAGGGCACATGTTTTTAACTTCTGTCGAATAAATCATATTGTCCTCCTCATATGTTATTCTCGGTCAGGGATATAGTATCTCTAATGAGAACATGGTTCTCATGAAAGCACAGATGACGCGCTTTCATCAATTTATTTTAGCATATAAGATAAGAATAAGCCACAGTAAAAATCATTTTTCACTGTGACTTATGCTTATCAGGTTTCGCTGTCGAAAATGGTCTTAGCCGAGAGCATGTCCCCGTAGACTGACTTCCAGCGCTTGTGAGGCTCGCATTCATCATAAACCGGCAGCGCATCTTTATCCATCTCGATCTCGATCATGATGTCGTACCGGTTCGGCCGGTCAATGCAGCAGGGGCTGACCTTCACACTGTGTATGCCGGGAATCTTCAGCGTCTCCTCGAAGATTTCCGTCACAGGCGCGATCAGGTCCATTTTATCAATCCCGTCTTTCAGTTTTGCAATCACAAAATGTCTCATAAAACCATCCTTTCCAGCATTTAAATCTCCCTTAAGCCAGCTTTGCTGCAGCTGTCATTATGAATCGAAGAAATGCTGGCCGTCATCTGTCACAAGACGCTCCGCCCTGGGATATTCAAAGATATCACTGCTGCCGGCATTCGCTGCAAGATAGTCGGCAAACTCAGCTGCGTACCATTTGGCCATTTCAAGGTTATGCATACGATAGTAGCCGCAATTGACCGCTGTGGCGCCGGGCACTTCCTCCACGTCATTGACATGTCTGAAGGCGGCAAGCAGAAGGTCATAAATCTCTCTGGGATCACGATTGCCTTTAAGAATAAGGTAAAAGCCTGTCAGACAGCCCATGGGGCCCCAGTAGATGACCTCATCCTTCCAGTCAGGGTCGTTGCGAAGATATGTCGCGATAATGTGCTCAAGCGAATGCATGGCCGCAACATCGATCACCGGCTCCCTGTTCGGCCTTTTCAGCCTGATGTCATAGGTAGTAACGGAGTAGTCGCCCAGACGGTCGACCCTGCTGGTGAAAATGCCGGGGACAATACGCGTATGGTCAACTGAAAAACTCTGTATTAATTCCATTGTACGATTCTCCTTGCTTTAAAAAATAAACATGACCCTATAAGTATAACATGATACAAGTGCTTTGGGAAGAGACGGAGAACCGTCCCCTGTCCCCTATTTTACTGTCAGTTTTGCGGCATTACTGTTTGTCGTGCCGTTGGCATTTTTCACCTGGCAGCGATACTGGTAACCGTTTCGTCCGGCAGTTCCGGGCACGGTCAGCTTCGCTGTCTTATTGCCTGTGGCCGTCGCGTTCTGCCATGTTCCTGTGGCAGACGTCCGGTACTGCCACTGGTAGGTCAGGGTGCCGGGGCCCTGGGCGGTCACACTGAACACCGCGTTTTTCCCAGCAGCCACTGTCTGACTGGCCGGCTGCACCGTAATTCCGGGCCGGATCTTTAAGGTCACCGCGTTACTGTTCGTCGTGCCATTCGCGTTCTTCACCTGGCAGCGGTACTGGTAACCGTTACGACCAACGGTTCCCGGTACAGTCATCTTTGCGGTCTTATTGCCCGTAGCCGTCGCATTTTGCCAGCTTCCTGTGGAAGAGGTCCGGTACTGCCACTGGTAGGTCAGGGTGCCTGGCCCCTGGGCTGTCACGCTGAATACCGCGTTTTTCCCTGCCGCCACTGTCTGCCCTGCCGGCTGTACAGTGATGCCGGGCCGGATCTTCAAAGTCACTGCCGTACTGTTTGTGGTGCCGCCGGCATTTTTCACCTGGCAGCGGTACTGATAGCCGTTCCGTCCGACAGTTCCCGGCACGGTCAGTTTTGCCGTCTTATTCCCCGTGGCCGTCGCGTTCTGCCAGCTTCCTGAAGAAGATGTCCGGTACTGCCACTGATAACTGAGCCCGCTGCCGGAAGCCTTCACCGTAAATACAGCATCCTTTCCGGCGGCTGCCGTCACAGGCGACGGCTGAGTCTGAATGACCGGCTGGTAAAGATCAAAAGGAATGTAAATGGACAGGCCTGTATAGCCTCCGCTCGATGTATAGACACAGTAGGATGACGCGTCAAGCGCTTTCCCATTCACCGTCACCTTTGTAGCCTCATTAAAGCCACACCCATTATTTGCTGCAAGCTCCACATGAAGAAAGTAGCAGCAGTTTTTTTCAAACTTTTCTCTTCGGTATACGTCAGTCTCAGATTTCTGATCAAAATTCCACTGATCGACCACTTCCGCAGACCAGAGAGTATATGTCCATTTATTCTCCAGACAGGTGTAGCGGTCAGTTTCTACACCGGATACAGAAACATTTGCAAGTTTTATGCCTGCAGCAGGCTGCCTGCTCAAAGTCAGTGCTGCCGTGCTTATAGCCTTCCCTACATGGAGCCTGGCAACAGATTCATCCGTATTCTCACCGAAGCTGACGATGCACTTCACATAACAGCCGTCCCAGGTCTCTGTGACCGGAAAAGTCAGGGAGGCTGTTTTGACACCCTTGGCTCCGGAAATCACAGAAGCAGACTGGTACTCGTCTCCGTCCTTGCTGACCTGCCAGACATAGCTTAGCGCGCCATTGGCCGTCACGGAAAACCTGGCGGTACTTCCGGCCGGGCCGGTATAATCTGCAGCATGCTTAGAAATGGCGTGTATGGCCAGAAGTTCAAAGTCATCCGTAAATCCTTTTTTTCCATTGGCATCTGTCACCCGGCAGCGATACAGCCCCGACTTCTCATCAGACATTACAAACTGATACGATGAGGATGTGGCACCGGAAACATTGACATAGGCAGATGCGCCGGCTGCCTTAAACTGCCACTGGTATTTCAGGGGTCCGGGCCCCGAGGCGATCACATACATGGGGCGCGTTGTTTCACCGATATAATAAGGCTTATACCAGCCCTGATATGGCTTGATCGTCAGCGAATCCGCAGCCTTCCACTGGGCATACCAGGTCACATTGGCATCCGGTACCAGATAATAAGGCGTGCCGTCAGTGCTTCCTGCAGGTGTTATCATCTTTGTCCCCGCCTTATCCGTAGAATAACCTTTGAATGCATATCCCTCCCGGCAGACTTCTATTCCGTCGGCCGAACTGAATACATATGTACCTGCAAGCCTTTCCAGCCGCAAGGTCTCTCCGCTGTTATCATGGGCAATAAACCGGCCGCCGTTGGCATAAAAGGTCATCCGCACTATCTTTGCCCATTGAAGATACAGGTATTCATCAGCTTCAGGTTTATATATCTTCGGGCTCGTTCCGCCGCCTGTATCATTTTCGGTCGTGGATACACCCATCAATGTATATCCGTCGCGAAAACAGCCGTAATCCTCCTCCAGGATATCAAGATATGGGGATGCGTTCGAACTGTTGTACCTAAGCAGAGCGCTGCCTTCCTCAACAGCGATCACCACAGGATCTGTGGTCCCATCCATAAAGGCGCCGCCCGCCGGATCGACAGGGGACCCTGGTCGAAGGC
>CADAIF010000082.1 GCA_902787905.1 uncultured Lachnospiraceae bacterium | reverse complement strand
TGGCGGCAAATACTACCAGCCCCATATCGTTAAGGAGATCCGTGACGACAGCGGCAGTACCCTTCAGGTTTTTGACAAGGTCCTGCAGCGCACCACTGTTTCAAGAGCCACATCGGACTGGATGAAGGAAGCCCTTTATCAGACGGTGGAGCAGGGCTCAGGTACACCGGCCAAGGTTCCCGGCTATAAGGTCGGCGGCAAGACCGGTACATCTGAGGTCGGCGTGAGAGGCAGTGACGACCGACTGGTTTCATTTATCGGCGCGGCGCCTATCGATGATCCCCAGATCGTGGTTTATGTGATCGTCGACAGGGCCCATATGGATGACCAGGGCCAGAGCTCCTTTGCATCTACTATCTGCGGCAGCATCATGTCAGAGGTCCTTCCTTATATGCAGATCTTCCAGACAGAGGAGATCACTCAGGAGGAGCTGGATACCTTCGCTGCCCTGCGTGAGCGGGACATCCGGAGGGAGAATGCGACAGTTTCCGATGAGGAAGAGAAGGCTGCTGACGATGAGGCCCAGGCTGCGGATGAAAACGTTGATGAGGCCGGAGACGGTGAGGATATCGTTTCGGATGAAAATACCGGTGACGAGGAAGTTTACGATGAGGCCGGAGACGGCGGCGGAGACGAAGAAGTCTATGATGAAGCCGAAGGCGGCGGAGACGGAGACGGGGAAGTCTCTGACGAGGCCGTAGACGGTGAAAATGGCGAAGATGTGAATGAAGAGGGCGAGGACGCCTGGTAAAATAGGAGGAGTTAAGTATGGCAGACGTGCGAGAGGAGAAGAGAATGAATCCCGCGCTTCGTGTGCTCATTACACTGCTTGTCCTTCTGCTCGGCGCCGCTGCGGTGGTGCTGCTGCTGTTCAGAGTGGATGAGCTGATGATCAACGGCAACCGCAGGGTCACATCTGAAGAGATCCAGTCCCTGATCCATTATGATGAATGTCACGGCAATTCCTTAATGCTGTGGCTGATGAACCGGGAGGTGGATGTCTCCTCCAATGATCTGCTGCAGTCAGTGGAGGTCAGGCTGGAGGATCCGCGAACGGTCAACGTGAGAGTGGAGGAACAGCTCCTGGTAGGCGGTGTGCAGAATGGCAGCAAATATGTCTATTTTAACGAAAACGGTCTGATCCTTCTGGAGACGGAGGCGGCGGATGACAAGCTGCCCCTGATGGAAGGCCTGACCGTCGAAGGCGCCGAGTTCGGCGACTATATCAAAGCGGCGGACGAGGATATGCTTGAGGATATGCTGGAGATCGCACTGATCCTTGAAGAGTCGGAGGTGCAGGCGGAGAAGATCGGCCTGGCCGAGGATGGCAGGTATATGCTGACCATGGGAAATGTCCGGGTGCAGCTGGGCAGAAATATCTATATGAGCGAGAAGATTTCGGAGCTCAAAGGCCTTCTGCCGGAACTTGAAGGGCTGTCCGGTGTCCTGCATCTTGAGGAGTACGACGCCACGAAAGATTCCATTATTTTTAGAAAAGATTCATAATTAAAGGGTTGATTATTTTGCGAAATAATAATATGATATAAAAGAATAGGACATAAAATAGACATGAATTTGTAATGTATTAGGAGGAGGAAGAACCTTGCTTGAGATAAAGCCAAACGAAAATGAAGCAGCAGCAAAGATTCTTGTCATCGGTGTCGGCGGCGCCGGCAATAATGCGGTGAACCGCATGGTGGATGAGAATATCATCGGTGTGGAATTCATCGGTGTCAATACAGATAGACAGGCACTTCAGCTGTGCAAAGCACCGCAGCTGATCCAGATCGGTGAGAAGATCACCAAGGGTCTCGGCGCAGGCGCAAGGCCTGAGATCGGTGCCAAGGCCGCTGAGGAGAGCACAGAAGAACTTCAGGAGCTTATCAAGGGTGCGGATATGGTTTTCGTTACCTGCGGTATGGGCGGCGGCACAGGTACAGGCGCGGCTCCGGTGGTAGCGAATATCGCCAAGCAGCTGGGCTGTCTTACCGTCGGCGTTGTAACCAAGCCCTTCAGGTTTGAGGCCAGGCAGCGTATGACCAATGCCCTTCAGGGTATTGAGCGTCTGAAGCAGAATGTGGATACACTTATTGTCATTCCTAATGATAAGCTTCTTGAGATCGTCGACAGGAGAACATCCATGCCGGATGCCCTGAAGAAGGCGGATGAAGTGCTTCAGCAGGGTGTTCAGGGCATCACTGACCTGATCAATGTTCCCGGCCTGATCAATCTTGACTTTGCGGATATCTCCACAGTCATGAAGGATAAGGGTATTGCCCATATCGGTATCGGTGAAGGTCATGGCGACGACAAGGCGCTTGACGCTGTCAAGCAGGCGATCACCAGCCCGCTTCTGGAGACCACCATCGAAGGTGCTACGGATATCATCATCAATATCTCCGGTGATATCGGTCTGATCGAGGCTAATGAGGCTGCTCTTTATGTTGAGGAGCTGGCAGGCGAGTCTGCCAATATCATTTTCGGTGCCAGGTATGATGATTCCGCTCAGGATACAGCCAGGATCACTGTCATTGCGACAGGTCTTGAGGATGAGAAGAAGGAAGAGGCTGCAAAGCCTGCTTTCACCAGAAAGCCCGTTTCTTCTACCGGCACACAGAATACCGGTTATAAGGCCGTTGCGCCGACGCCGGCAGCTGATAAGAATACTGCCCGCAGGACCACGACCGGTTCCAGCACGATCCAGATTCCGAGCTTCCTCCAGAAGAAATAAATCTGTCTTAAATCATATAAGCCTGTCGGCTTTTGGCCGGCAGGCTTTTCTTTCGTTGTGGGGAAGGGGGGCTCAGCCTTCCAGAATTTTCTTCAGTTCATCCATAAAGGTGTTCACATCCTTGAACTCCCGATAAACGGAGGCGAAACGGACGTAGGCGACCGGGTCCAGGTCCTTGAGCTTATTCATGACCAGCTCGCCGATGACCATGGTGGAGATCTCCTGCTCCTCCCGGTTGAAAAGCTCTGTCTCGATCTCGTCCACGACAGAGCCGATCTGAGCCCTGGAAATAGGCCTTTTGTGGCAGGAACGGACAATGCCGGCCTCGATTTTTGACCGGTCATAGGGCTCTCGGTTGTTATCCTTTTTGATAACAATGAGCGGCAGGGTCTCTATGCGCTCATAAGTGGTAAAGCGCTTGCCGCAGCCGGCGCACAGGCGCCGCCTCCGGATGGTATTGTCATCCTCCACAGGCCGGGAATCAATGACACGGGTATCTTCTTCACCGCAGAACGGGCATTTCATATGGCGTCCTCCTTCTGACAGAATATGACATTTTTCTGATTCCAGTATATTGAAAAAGCGGGAGGCGGTCAATCATTTTTACTTCTTTTTCTTGCCCATCTGAGGGCGGTAAAGGTATAATGTTAACAGCGAAGAAAAGGAGGGGACAGCATGAGATTCAGACCCTGTATCGATATACATAACGGAAAGGTCAAGCAGATCGTGGGCGGGAGCCTGAGGGATGAAATGGATCAGGCGGTGGACAATTTTGTGTCCGGCCTGGACGCGGCCTGGTATGCCCGGCTCTACATGGAAAGAGGCTTATCCGGCGGCCATATCATCCTTCTGAATCCTAAAACATCTCCCTGGTATGAGGCAGATCTGGCCCAGGCAAAAGGGGCGTTAGAGGCCTATCCCGGCGGCCTGATGATCGGCGGCGGCGTGGACGCGGAAAACGCGCCCGCATTCATAGACATGGGCGCGTCTCATGTGATCGTCACTTCTTATGTTTTCAGGGACGGACGTGTGGACATGGACCGTCTGGAGAAGATGCGGCAGGCCGTGGGCAAGGAGCATCTGGTCCTGGACCTGAGCTGCAGACGACGGGGCGGCGACTACATGATCGTGACGGACCGCTGGCAGAAGTTCACGGATATGCCTTTAAATATAGAAACAATGGATCTGCTTATGGACTATTGCAGTGAATATCTGATCCATGCGGTGGATGTGGAAGGCCATGCCTCAGGTATCGAAGAGGATCTGGCCCGGATGCTCGGCGCCTGGCACAGACTGCCCATCACCTACGCCGGCGGCGTAGGCAGTATGGCGGATGTGCAGCTGTTAAAGGATCTGGGCGGCGGCCGCCTGGATGTGACCATCGGCAGCGCCCTGGACCTGTTCGGGGGAAGCATTCCCTTTGAGACGGCGGCGGCTATCGGTTCTTGCTGTCCATGATGATGGTCACGGGACCGTCATTGAGCAGGGAAACCTGCATATGGGCGCCAAAGACGCCGCATTCGGTCTGAAAGCCCATAGACCTTAATCGTTCGATAAAACGTTCATACATCCTATTGGAAAACTCAGGCGCTCCGGCTTCTATGAAGCTGGGGCGATTTCCTTTTTTGGTGTTGGCAAAGAGGGTGAACTGGGAGATCACCAGAAAGGCGCCGCCCACATCCCTGACGGAGAGGTTCATCTTATCCTGATCGTCCTCAAAGATGCGCAGCTGCGTGATTTTGCGGACCATATAGTCCAGGTCCTCATCTGTATCCGCATCGGAAACGCCCAGCAGGACCATGAGGCCCAGGCCGATGGCACCGGTAATCTTTCCCTCCACGGTCACATCCGCATGAGTAACTTTTTGTATGACTGCACGCATGATCATTTCGCTCCTTTTTATCAAGATGTTTCCATTATAGCATAAATGCGCTGTTGTCGGAAGATGCTGAAAACTGCAGAATACGGTCGACAAACGATGATTGAAAGGCATCTGTGGCAGGCCCTATAATAAAGGAAGAGCATTTTTTGCGCGATACATGAAAAGGGATGTGATGAAGTGTTTTGCAGAGGACTCAGTGCAGTCGTGATCGGTGTGAACGCCATACCGATCCGGGTGGAGACGGATGTCAGTACCGGTCTCCCTTATTTTGATATGGTCGGCTGTCTGGCGGGCGAAGTGAAGGAGGCCAGGGAACGTGTCCGGACAGCCCTGAGAAATGCGGGTTTTCAATTGGAGCCCCGGAAGATCGTGGTCAACCTGTCCCCGGCAGATATCAGGAAATCGGGAACCTCTTATGATCTGTCGATCGCAGCCTCGGTGCTGGGTGCCTACGGGATGATGCCCAGGGATGCCCTGCAGGATACCCTGATCGTAGGCGAGCTGGGCCTGGACGGGGCCTGCCGTCCGATCAACGGCGTCCTGAATATTGCCATGATGGCCGGTAAGGAGGGCATCCGCCGTCTGATCGTGCCTGCGGCGAATGCGGCGGAAGGGGCGGCGGCACCGGATATAGCGGTTTACGGAGTCAGTACGCTGGCTGAAATGGTGGCTTATTTAAGAGGGCAGAAGACGCTGTCCCCGGCTGCGGCGACGGTCTTTTCACCTGAAACAGCGGCGGATGAGGCGGGCGTCCCGGATTTTGCGGATATTCACGGCCAGCAAATGCTTAAACGCTGCATGGAGATCGCTGTCTCCGGGATGCATCATATGATGATGGTGGGGCCGCCGGGAAGCGGTAAATCCATGGCCGCCAGGCGCCTGCCCTCCATCATGCCCATGCTGACCCGGGAGGAGAGCCTGGAGATCACGGAGATCTACAGCAGCGCGGGCCTGCTGCCGGCCTATCAGGGCCTGGTGAGAAGAAGGCCCTTCAGAGCACCTCACCATACGGCCACCGACATCGCCCTGGCCGGAGGCGGCCGCATACCGAAGCCCGGGGAAGTCAGCCTGGCCCACAGGGGCGTACTGTTTTTGGATGAGCTGACCGAGTTTCGCAGTCAGGCCATGGAGACCCTGCGTCAGCCCCTGGAGTCGGGACGTATCCTGATCAGCCGGGCGGCTCAGGTCTGCGAGTTCCCGGCGGATTTTATGCTGGTGGCGGCCATTAATCCCTGCCGCTGCGGCTTTTTCCCGGACCCCATCCGCTGCAGCTGCACCCCCCTGCAGATCCAGCGTTATCTGGGCAGGATCAGTCAGCCCATACTGGACAGGATCGATATGACGGTGGAGGTCAGGCCGGCTGCGGATCCCACCGGGCACGGGGGAGAAGAGGAGCGGTCGGAGCAGATCCGCCGGCGGGTGGAGGCGGCACGGGCCCTGCAGCAGATCCGTTATGAAGGCTCACCCTACCTCTACAATGGGCAGCTGAACGACCGGGACATTGAAAGCTTCTGCCCCCTGGGGGAGGCGGAGACGGAATTCATGCGGCAGGCCTACAGGAAGTTTGAGCTGAGTGCCAGGGCTTATTATAAAGTGATCAAGGTGGCCAGAACGATCGCGGATCTGGACAATGACAGGGAGATCCGGGAGCCCCATCTTCAGGAGGCCCTGTTTTACAAAACACTGGACAGAAAATACTGGGGAGGGTTGAGATGAGCGCGCTGATTTACTGGATCTGGCTGAGCAGCCTGGAAGGTCTGACCCCATTGGAGAAGACACGCCTGGTCAGACAGACAGGGTCTGCGAAGGCTCTTTTTTCCGCACCTTTGGCGTACCTCGGGCTGGATGAAAAGAAAAGAAATTATCTGGAGACCCACAGGCAGCTTGATCAGGCCGAGGCCTTTCTGGACTATGCGGGAGAACACGGGATCTCCTGCGTCTGTCCTGAGGATGCAGCCTATCCGGAAAGCATCAGGGAGCTGGCGGACGCGCCGCCTGTGCTATACGTCAAGGGCCGCCTGCCGAGGGAAGATGAGATGATCATTGCCGTGGTAGGGGCCAGAAAATGCACGCCCTACGGCTATCAGACGGCAGCCATGTTCAGCCGCAGCCTGGCCGTGTCCGGAGTGGGAATCATCAGCGGCATGGCAAGAGGAATCGATTCTTCAGCCCTGTGGGGTGCTGCCGAGGCGGGCGGGGCAGCCTTTGCCGTCCTGGGCTGCGGTGTGGATATCTGTTACCCCAGGGATAATATGGAGCTGTACGCACAGATGCCTGAAGCGGGCGGCATCATCTCGGAGTTCCCGCCGGGGACTCAGCCCCTTGCCTGGCATTTTCCAATGCGCAACCGGCTGATCTCCGCCCTGAGCCGGGGCGTCCTGGTCATCGAGGGCCGCCGGCGCAGCGGATCCCTGATCACAGCCCGTCAGGGACTGGACCAGGGCAGGAACATTTACGCGGTTCCGGGCCGGATAGACGACCCCTTAAGCGAGGGCTGCAACCTCCTGATCCAGGAGGGGGCCCGCCTGGTCATGAAGCCGGAAGACCTTCTGGAAGAGTATGGCCTGCAGGTCAGAGTTTCCAAAAAAACTGATTTCGTCCTTGATAATTTTGAAAAAGTAGTGTATGCTAGCTTGTGTTTGATTCCCAGAACGCCTGATGAGGTGGCCGACCTGTGCCGGCTTCCCATAAGGAAGGTTCTGCCGGCGCTGACGACTTTGGAATTAAAAGGGGCTGCCGTCAGGCTCGGAAAGAATCAATATATCTTGAAGGTATGAACCGGAGGAAATGACTATGGCTGATTATCTTGTGATCGTTGAATCCCCCGCGAAGGCGAAAACAATCAATAAATTTCTGGGAAGATCCTATCATGTGGTAGCCTCTAACGGCCATGTAAGGGATTTGCCCAAAAGTCAGCTGGGGATCGATGTAGCACATGATTTTGAACCAAAATATATTACGATCCGAGGCAAGGGCGATGTGCTGGCTATGCTGCGCAAGGAAGCCAAAAAGGCGGATAAGATCTATCTGGCAACTGACCCTGACCGTGAAGGAGAGGCTATCTCCTGGCACCTGGCCCAGGCTCTGAAGCTGGATGAAAAGCAGACACACCG
>CADAIF010000081.1 GCA_902787905.1 uncultured Lachnospiraceae bacterium | reverse complement strand
CTCTCCCAGGATCCTCGCCGCGTAAGCCGGCTCATAGTAGGAAGGCAGCACGCGGTCCACGTACTGGTCACAGTCAAAGCTTCCGATCTCCAGCATCACACTGACCTTGTCAGGTCCCGATCCGCAGGCGATTGAGAAATCCCTGATGGTGACAGGCCCTGTCACGGCAGAAAGCATAGCCTCCAGCCGGGGGATCACCTGCCCCTTTCTCTCATTGGCCATACTTGCCAGCATTTCATTCTTTTTCCCCTGAGGGACGAGCCTCAGCATTTTGTCACTGAAGGGAGGCAGCTTCATGCCGCCCAGCATTTCCGGATGCTCCTTGGCCTTGGCCAGAAGCTCCGACAGAAGATGATCGTAATTGATCTCACCAATCAACACCATAAGCTTGATCATGGGAACTCTCTTTCTTGACCTTAATTATCAGACACTGCCCTTCTGATGGCTGACTGTCATGGGGACGATACGGACAGGCGCTTCGATCTCCGGGAGCACTTTCGGCTCCTGGAGCAGCTCTGTCTCTGCTTCAGTCTCAGCTGCCGCTTCCGTTTCGGTCTCGCTTTCAGCTGCTTCCGTTTCTTCCTCAGTCTCTGCCAAAGTGACCGGCTCGGAAAGATACCAGACCACATCGACATTTTCCGCCGAGATCAGGGATTCCGATACGGGAATTTCACCGTAGGCGGCATATTCCGAAGGATCCGCGCAGTAAAAGGTGCCGGTCTCCTCATCGTAATCGGTCAGGAAGATGGCGTGGGGTGACCAGGAATCGTAGGCCACGATACCCTCCGGATGCGCTTCCAGAAGCTCCGCCAGCTCGTAGGTGGAGGACACATAGTCATGCACCATGGTGTAATCACCGTAGCTGAAGGACCAGGAAAGACCGGCCCCGCCGATCCAGGCCGTGTTGCCTACAGATGACTCCGTGATCTCCTCCCAGTCCTCATCACCGGAAAGGTAAGCCGCGCTGCGCAGGACCATGGCGGCCGACGCCAGCGTACATTTGCCCCTTGCGGACTGTTTGATGAAGACCGATTCATCGATCTGGGTATCTGCCAGGGCAGGCAGTGTCATTGTCAGGATCATGACAGCACTCAGGCTGCCGGTTATCAGTTTCTTTAAAAATCGCATACAAAAACCTCACATTCGTTGATAAATGCCCCCCGTTTAGAGATGCACGGGGGTCAGTCTATCGCATCTGTAACGTTTTTGCAATAGATTTCACACTTTTTTAATAATTAATCCATGAACTTTTCAAAAAATCTCTTATTGACTGCTGTAAGAATAGGCGTTGGACACCCTGGCATTATTGGAGGTCAGGACCACCGCCTCCCGGTAATAAGCCACCACCGGCGTGCCCAGTTCCACCGTATTAAAAAGGGTCTCAGCCGTATCATAGGGCAGATTCACACAGCCGTGAGAGCCGCCGCTCCGGTAGATGGTGCCGCCGAAGCTGCTCCGCCAGCTGGCGTCATGCAGACCCACATTGTAGGCAAAAGGCATGAAATAATCGACATCTGACTCATAATCCTCACCGTACAGGGTGTAATCCCGCTTGCGGTCGATGATCTTGAAAACACCGTCGGGAGAGCCGTTGCCCACGGTGACGTTGCCGGAAACGATATCCGAATCCGTCACCAGGCTGCCATCCTTGTAATAGTACATATGCTGATGGCTGTAATCGATCTCCACATAGGTATTGCCGATGTCCGATGTGCCGCCCACGAAGGCCCGCTGCTCCCAGCAGGGTTCACGGGTCACGGACTCACCGGCCTTGATATCCTCCAGCAGCTGCGCCGTCTCAGCCTTCTTGTCAATGATCCAGCCATAGTCGCCGCCGCCGATCTCAATGGTGTCACCCAGAGTCGTCCTGAAGCTGCGCACATCCGCGTAGGTATTGTATTTGGAGGCCAGCTGCTGGGCGTAGGCCGCCGTCATGTCCTCATTGACCTTGACCGACAGGTCCTCGCCGATCGAGATCCAGGACAGGATGGTACTGCCGTCAAGCACCTGCTCATAACCTTCTATATTATAAGTGATGGACATGTTCCGGTACTTCTCCGACACAGCCAGCTTCTCCGTCAGATTGGGATCATCCGAACGCACCGCCGGCTGAACGTAATCAGCCTCTCCCAGCCTGAGCACAGACTGACGCGCGTCAATGGCGGCCCGGATATCCAGAAGGATCTGCTCCTCCAGGGGCTGGTTGCCCTCGGTTTCCGGCACCAGGACAAAACCCTCGCCGTCCTTGTACTCTACATAGGCATCCGTGGGCGGGGTGATGTTTTCCGCCTTAAAGCAGGGCATGCTTTCCACAAGCGCCACCAGCTTGCCGTCATCGTAAGTGACAGGCACATCCACGGTATAGTCATGACTGTCCTTTATATACTTAAACCACATCATGCTATCCTGGTCCGCCAGGATACGGCCTACAGCCCCGTCGGATTCAAAATGATAATCAATGTCCGAGGCATTGATATAGGTGACACGGTCCTCCCGGTCATGGACAGCCAGCAGATAATCCTCCGCCTCCGCTCCGAGACGGTCTTCCACATTTTCCACATCCGCCAGGGAGACGGACATGCCGTTAATGGTCGTCTGCGGGTAAAAATGGGTCCTGAAGAAAACAGACACCCCGTACCAGGCGCCGACGACGAGCAGGACAAGCAGGATCAGGACCACGATCACACCCACTTTTAAAGCGCTGTGCTTTTTCCCGGCCATAAATCATACCTCCTATTTTCTGGTTTTATTATAGATCAGAAGCGCGATGAGCACGACGGCCACCGCGATGGCGATCACGCCGAACCTGGGCAGCATTTCCGTAATGGAACCCGCGTAACGGGTCACCGCGGTGCCTGCCGGGCCCGGATCAACAATATGACTTTGAAATAACATATCAATTCTCCTTATCTATTACAGGGTATTCGGCCATAAAAAGACAGGCACATTCCGAAAGCATTTCCTCGATGGCCGCCAGGTCAAAGATCTCCACCTTGTCCGCGTCCTCCTTCCGGCACTGCCGGACCAGCCGGGCCAGCCCCTCGGAGATCATGGCCATATCCTCAAGATGCACCTCTTCCACCGGATTCTCTTTAATGCGGTGCCAGTCAGGCATTTCCACCCTGTATTTGTCAATAAAGTAACCGTTGAGCAGGGAATACTCCCTGTAATAATGACGTTCGGAGAAAAAATCCTCCACCGGGACACAGGCCCCGGTCCGCAGGATCTTCACCTGCGTGATCTTCTCGCTGACGGCTTCCTCTTCACCCTCCGCCCCGTAAAAAACCATGAAACGCGGCCAGAAGTAACGAAGATAGTAGCGGTCCAGATGCAGATGGGCCAGATAGCCCAGAACGATCGGGTCCTCAAGCCTGCCGCCGTATTTTTCCCGGAAAAGGTCCAGGTCCGGCGCCTTGGCCAGCAAAGGATAATCCTTCGGATTCCAGAAATGGGAGAAACGTTTTTCTTTAAGAAGCTTTGTATCCGGGAGCAGCGTACCGGTCATAAACCTGTGCCGCCAGTCCTCTGTCAAAGGCATTTTCTCCTCCAGCTGCCGCAAGATCTGCTTTCCCTCCACAAGATGCATCACAAAGCCGGGCATAAGACTCCCTCCTCCGTCATAAAAGGCTCATCAGACAGCAAAAAGACTATTCTGAATCATTATAGCACTGAATCCGTCAAATCACAATTCATCTTGTAAAAGGTGCATCAAACTGTTATAATGAAGTCAGTATTTTTAATCACATCAAGGAGGTATATCGTTTATGAACAGTGCACTTCAAATTGCTGTTGCTTATCTTCAGTCCCAGGATATTAAATGTAAAGTTCTTGACAGAGGCGACGCTTTCCGCGTTGGTTTCAACGGCTTCAAAAACCTCCAGAATATGGAAATTATCGTAATTTTTGATGATAATAACCGTACCATGGGTCTGCGCAGCTATAGCTATATGAAGGTTCCGGAGGGCAAACTTCCCCAGATCTACGCAGTCTGCTCCAAAATGAATCAGGAATTCAGGTGGGTCAAGTTCTATGTTGATGATAAGGACTCTACCGTGACCCTTGCGGATGACGCAGTGATCGACGCTTCCAACTGCGGTCCGGAAATCTATGAGCTGATCATGCGCATGGCCGGCATCGCCGACGACGCTTACCCCGAATTTATGAAGGCTGTCTGGGCATAAAGCCTGTGAGCATCCGTATTCACAACAGCTTCATCACTTGTTTTGAACTGACTTGTGATGAGGCTGTTTCTATATTATAAAGGAGTTACCGAACATGAGCACCCAAATCACCTTATTTGACCTCTTCAAGGACTTTGCCTCCCGGCGGGCCGGCGGAGGCGGCCTGAATGTTTACCACCTGCTCTACGGCTATACGCAGCTGCTCAGCATGGACAGTAAGCTTCTGGACCAGCTCCTCCCCGATGAGAAGGACCGTGCGGATATGGAAAAGATCCGCCACCTGGCCGGCCAGCATAAGCTCAATGTCAGGATCATGCAGCGCTTCCTGTCACTGACCCTGAACGCGCCTCTGGAAAAGGACCTTCAGGACAGCCATCTTAAGCCTGTCGTATCGCCCGTCCTGGAAGAGGTTGCCGCCGGCCGCCCGGTCGATCTTGTCAGCTTTTTCTCAAATGTTTTAGACAGCGGCGCGGACATGCTGCCCCTCTTTAAGGATAATGTCACCTTTGATGACCTGCTTGCCTATAAGAATGCGGGATCAAAGGGCACGGCCAAAAAGGCGGACACCGGCAAAAAGAAGACGAAAGCCGCGGCGGAGAAGGCATCCGGCACCAAAAAGACACAGCCTGTAAAGAAAACCGAAAGCGGCAGCGAAACAGCCGAGCAGCAGGAGCATGAGGCTCAGCTTTCCGATAAATGGGTTCTCTTTAATGAACTGGCGCTCAAAACCGAGCGCATGGTCGTTCACTTAAAACATAAGATCATGGGCCAGGATGAGGCGGTCCAGGCCTTTGCAGAAGGTATCTTCAAGGCTGGTCTGGTCTCCGGCGCCTCCAGCCGCAGGCCGACACCCGCAGGCACCTTCCTTTTCGCTGGCCCTTCCGGCGTCGGCAAAACCATGCTGGCAGAGCTGGGCAGCGAATATCTGGATCTGCCCCACATGCGCTTCAACATGACCGACTACGCTACCCCGTCTGCCATTGACGACCTGACAGGCCTTTCCAAAAAATTTACCAAGGCAGCCCCCGGTCAGCTGACCGGCTTTGTGGCTGAAAATCCGGTCAGTATCATCATCCTGGATGAGATCGAAAAGGCCCCGGCCGCGGTCCTGCAGCTGTTTCTGCAGGTTCTGGACGCCGGCGTTCTGCGTGACGCTTACGTGGAAAAGGATATCGATTTTACCGGCACCATCCTCATCTTTACGACCAATGCCGGCCAGGCCCTCTATGATGACAATCCCGACGCCCATCTGTCGTCCATCGACCGCACCGTGGTCCTGGACGCCCTGAGTCAGGAAGTGAACGCCTACGGCAAGCCTGTCATCCCGCCCGCGCTCCTGTCCCGATTTGCCGCCGGCAGCGTCATCATGTTCAACCGTCTCACCTGCCACAACCTGATCGAAATCGCCGAGAAACAGTTTGACTGGTGCACACGCTTCATTCAGGAAAAATACGGCTTCACCGTCAACTACGATCCGCTGGTGCCCCATGTTTTCCTTTTCAGCCAGTCGGCCAACAACGATGCCCGTATCATCAACGCCCAGAGCGGCAGCTTCCTCATGGACGAACTCTATGAGCTGGGCCGGCAGACTGCGGACATGGGTTCCCTGATCACACTGAAGTCTCTGGACTTTAAGGTGACGGTCCCGGAGGATGATCCGGAGATCGCCTCCCTCTTCCGCAACCAGCGTAAGAATGCTGTGCTCTTCCTGTGCGATGAAAAGGTCGCGGAGATGATCCGGCAGGATATGCCGGCAGACAGCCGCATCGAGATCATCAGTGTCCAGACCTGTGAAGATGCGCTGCGGATCATAAACGAGGAGGACATCCTTCTTGCCATCATCGATCCCATGTACGGCTACAGCGCCGGTCTGGCCAGAGGTCTGGCCATCGACGATCTGTCCACAGAGGGTATCCGCTGCTTTAATACGCTCCGGACCACCATGTCCTATATGCCGGTCTATATCATGGAACAGGCAAAGAAGCTGGGTGCGGTGGATGTGCTGACCCTGCAGCAGATGGGCAGCCGCGGCGTCTTCCGCTACGAGGAGGGCAAGGTGGACGAGCGTCTCGCGAATTATGTCGAGGTCCTTTACAGCCAGGAGCAGATCAATATGCTGACCCGCAAGGAGCAGGTCCTCCACTTCCATACCGCTCAGCATCTGTCCGAGGACGGCACGAAGGCCGAGATCGAGTTTTACGGTTTCTCCCTGCACCGGGCCATCAAGGCAGATACCCGCGGCAGCGTTTTAAGTGATTCCGAAATGCCCAATGTCACCTTTGATGATGTGATCGGCGCCAAAAATGCCAAGGAAGAGCTCAAATACTTTATTGAATACTTAAAGCACCCCAAGGAATTCATGCTGAAGGGGACCAGGCCGCCCAAGGGCATCCTCCTTTACGGACCGCCCGGCACCGGCAAGACCATGCTGGCCAGGGCCATGGCCGGCGAGGCAGGCGTCGCCTTCCTGCCCACAACGGCAGCTGCTTTCAAGGCTAAATACGTGGGTGAGAGCGAAGCCAACATCCGGGAACTCTTCGCCACAGCGAAACGCTATGCGCCGGCCGTGATCTTTATCGATGAGATCGACGCCATCGGCAAGACCCGTACCGGCAGTGAATACACCCATACCTCCGAGAGCATGCTCAACACCCTCCTGACGGAGATGGACGGTTTCGCAGTGGATCCCCGCAGACCGGTCTTCGTGCTGGCCGCCACCAACTACCCCATCGATGAGAGCCCGGCTGATGGCAAAACGCCTCTGGACCCGGCCCTGATCCGCCGTTTCGACAACCGCATCTATGTGGATCTGCCGGATGAAGACGAGCGCAAGCTCTATCTGAACAGGGAGCTGGGCAAGCTGAAGAATAATGAGGTGACACAGCAGGCCATTGACAATATCGCCGCCCGTTCCACCGGTGTCAGCCTGGCCCTGCTTCAGAATATCATCGCCCTGGCGGTACGAAGCGCCGGCCGTGCTGGCACAGCCGTTACCGACGAAGGTCTGCTCACCGCCTTTGAGGAATACAAATACGGTGAGGAGCGTGAATGGGGCCGCGAGTTCTACGAGGGCGTCGCCTACCATGAGTCCGGTCACGCTTACGTTACCTTCATGTCCGGCGAAAAGCCTTCCTACATGACCATCGTGTCCCGCGGGCCTTATCTGGGCTATATGCAGCACGAGAACAAGGAAAAGGTCGCCAACTACACCCGACAGGACCTGCTCTGGCGTATCCGGATCTCCCTGGCCGGCCGGGCCTCCGAGATCGTCTTCTTCGGCGAGGAAAAGGGCACCAACACCGGCGTCTCCGCCGACCTGCGCAACGCCACCAATCAGGCCCTGCGCATGATCTGCAACTACGGTATGACCGAAGGCTCTCTTCTGAGCCTGGAGCTGTGTCGTTCCCGCAGTCCTATATTCATTGTTGATAGTTACATTAGCCTCTCCGGAGGAAACACCCTCGACAGAGATCGCAGTATTGAGCTTTCCGTTTCCACCCAATGCTACAGACCCATTACTATGTACCTTACGCATACTTGAATGCCGCCAACAATT
>CADAIF010000080.1 GCA_902787905.1 uncultured Lachnospiraceae bacterium | reverse complement strand
CCAAGCCCAGGCAGATTCTCATGACCATAGATGAATATGAAGCATTTCTGAGAAATCAGTAAGAAGGAAGGAAACAAGGATGAGTATCAATATTGCCATTGACGGGCCTGCCGGCGCCGGAAAGAGCACGATCGCCAGGAAGCTGGCAGCTGTCAGAAATTACATTTATGTGGATACAGGCGCCATGTACAGGGCGATGGCCCTTTACATGATCGAGGCCGGGACGGATATCTCCGATCCGGCGGCCGTTCGCGAAGCCTGTGATCAGATCCGTATCCGTATTGCTTATGAGCAGGGAGAGCAGATGGTCTGTCTGAATGACGCCTCTGTCAATGACAGGATCAGAACAGAGGCAGTCAGCAGTATGGCCAGTAAAATCTCCGCCATCGGTGATGTGCGTGCGGCCCTTCTGGCCCTGCAGCGTTCTCTGGCCGCGGATTCAGACGTGATCATGGACGGAAGGGATATCGGTACCCATGTTCTGCCAGGGGCAGATGTCAAGATCTATCTGACCGCAGATCCTCATGTGCGTGCCTTAAGGCGCTATAAGGAACAGACAGAAAAGGGAGAGGTCTGTACCCTGGAAGCGATTGAAAAAGATATCATCGACCGTGACTGGCGTGATATGCATCGTGAGATCGCGCCTCTGAAGCAGGCGGAGGATGCTGTCCTTGTGGATACCTCCGATATGACGATCGATGAGGTTGTTAAGGCAATCAGTGATATTATTGACAGGAAGATAAACTGACAGGCGGTGATAAAATGAGGCAGGTGATTCTGGCGAAAACAGCCGGCTTCTGTTTCGGTGTCCGCCGGGCGGTGGATATGGCCTTCGGTCTTGCCGGAAAGCCCAATGTCTATACCTATGGCCCCATCATCCATAATGAATCCGTGGTCGATGAACTGGCTGAAAAAGGCGTCAGGGTCGTTCACGGTCTGGAGGAGGCAGCCCTTGTCCCCAAAGGGACCATGATCATCCGGTCCCACGGCATCTCCAGGACGGAATCGGAAAGCCTGGAAGCCATGGGGCATGAGATCGTTGATGCCACGTGTCCCTTTGTAAAAAAGATCCACCGGACCGTCATGAAATACGGGGAAATGGGGTACCGTATAGTCATCATCGGGAGCCCTTCCCACCCCGAAGTTCAGGCCATCAGAGGCTGGTGTCTTTCCGAGCCCGTAATCATTGAGAATGCGGCAGAAGCAGAGGCTTTTCAGGCAGAAGAGGGGTCCAGGGTTTGTATAGTATCTCAGACAACATTTAATTACAAATATTTTCAATTACTTGTTGAAATTATTGAAAAAAAGGGTTATGATATACTGTGTGCAAATACGATATGCAATGCGACTGAGGAACGACAGACGGAAGCGCGCGAAATAGCAGGGAAAGTTGACGCGATGATCGTCATTGGCGGTAAAAGCAGTTCCAATACGCAGAAGCTGTACGATATCTGCAGGCAGAATTGTAAGAATACTTACTATATACAGACACTTGTTGATTTGGATATGAAGACATTTGACTCTATAGGTAATGTAGGTATTACAGCAGGGGCGTCTACCCCAAATAATATTATCGAGGAGGTTCATACCAATATGTCAGAAATGAGTTTTGACCAGTTATTGGAAGCAACACTGAAAACAATCAGGAACGGGGAAATCGTAGAAGGTACAGTTATTGATGTTAAAGAGGACGAGATCATCCTTAATATCGGATATAAGGCGGACGGTATCATCACAAGAAGCGAATATACGACGACTCCCAATCTTGATCTGAGGACAGTTGTAAATGTCGGTGATCCAATGAAAGCAAAAGTTCTGAAAGTCAATGACGGTGAGGGACAGGTTGTCCTTACTTACAGAAAAATGCTTGCCGATCTCGGCAATAAGCGCCTTGAGGAAGCTTTCAATAACCATGAGGTCCTGACTGCCAAGGTTACTCATGTAGTTGACGGCGGTCTTACCGTTATTGTTGATGAGGCACGTGTATTTATCCCTGCAAGCCTTGTCTCTGATACTTATGAGAGAAATCTCAGCAAATATCTTGATCAGGAGATCTCCTTTGTGATCACCGAGTTCAATCCCCGTAAGAGAAGAGTCATCGGTGACAGAAAGCAGCTCATCGTAGCCGAGAAGGCTGAAAAGCAGAAGGAGCTGTTTGAGAAGATCTATGTCGGCATGACTATCGAAGGCCGTGTCAAGAACGTTACTGATTTCGGTGCATTCATCGATCTGGGCGGCGCTGACGGTCTCCTGCATATCTCTGAAATGAGCTGGGGCAGGGTTGACAATCCCAAGAAGTTCATGAAGGTTGGCGATGTTGTCAATGTTCTGATCAAGGATATCCAGGGCGAGAAGATCGCACTCAGCCTGAAGTTCCCGGAGTCCAATCCGTGGCTGACTGCTGATGAGAAGTATGCGATCGGCAATGTTGTTTCCGGCAGAGTTGCAAGAATGACTGATTTCGGCGCATTTGTAGAGCTGGAGCCGGGCGTTGACGCGCTTCTTCATGTTTCCCAGATCTCCAGAGACCGCGTTGAGAAACCGTCTGATGTCCTTTCCGTTGGCCAGATCATCGAGGCAAAGGTTGTTGATTTCAACGGTGAGTCCCAGAAGATCAGCCTGAGCATTAAGGCTCTGGAGCAGGACAGGCAGGATGATGCTGAGGAAGTTCCTGCTGATACAGAGGAATAATCATTAAAATCTCCAGGACTGCTGCCTTCAGGCGGCAGTCCTTATCTTTTTTCCGGGAGTTGTTTTTATGCAGCCATATTATACGATCAAGCTGAAATGCTTTATGCTCCAGATCGTTACAGGCACTGCCATCTGCATTACTGCGATCTGTGTCCTTGTAAGTATTCTGGAGGAGTACTTCCGGCATTATACAGCATCCGCGAAATATGCCTATCCTGTAGGCGCCGGGATTTCAGCTGTTCTGATTCTGATGGGGCTGATCATTTTATATCAGGCCTTTCATTTTGAAGAACGTGCCTTTGGCCGAAAGACAGGTAAGTTTGAACTCTTTCGCGAGGATATGACAGAGCATCATACCGTCTGCTCCGGCAATCTGATCGTCACGGAACGCTTTGTGCTTCTTTTTTCCAGGCGTCTTTTCAGGATGTGTACCGTCATCCCTATGGATGAGCTGACCGCCTGTTTTGAGAATCCTGTTTACGGGACGGTAGAAAAGCCTTCGGAGTATCGTCTGAAGTTCTATGATAAGTCTTATGAATGTCATGAGATCGTGCTGGAGTCCTCCCAGGCGGAGGATGGTCATCAGGCCTTCGAACTGATCTGCGGCAGGATTCCCTGGATCATTCATGAGGATCCGGATCATTTTCTGGATCTTCGTATTTCCAAAAAGGGAAGAAAAACGATTGAGAAGGAAATTGATAAGCGGAAATATGTGGCCACTCATCCCGAAGGAACGGTCCGGATCCCGGAGGAGGATGTGTCCGTGAAAAAGGGCCTTCCGGCCATTAAAAACCTGCTTCACATGAAAAATAATAAAAATGATAAAGGTGCAGATGAATAAATCTGCACCTTTAAATATTAAGTAAGCTTTGAATATAGGAGAGCACCTTCGGGGCCGTTTCCTTCCATTCTCTCTCGTCATACAAAAGGTAACGCTCCTTTGATGACAGATCCTCTTTAAAGAGAAGGTCTTCGGCATGATTTTCGGGAATGGGGAGAAAAAGGCCATAAGCCGTAGTGTAGCAGGTCTCCTTAGTAGCCGGCCGGCGATGCGCTTTATCAACAAAACGCGACACAGACTTATGAACAGCCTGATCCTCTAAGGGAAGGTAATCATAATCTTTAACCGGACCGGGAAGATAATAGCGAAGTTTTCCCTCCCGGCAGCTGATCTGTATGTGCAGAACAGGACCTTCCATTTTGTAATATGCACAGGCATTGCGACAGTCCGTCGCTTTCGGGAAGGGAACAAAGGGCGGCAGCATGATATTTATGGTGCCCTGATCGTCAGGACCCTGGATTATGGCTTTATGCAGATCGATCCTCTTAAAGTCATAACTCAGGCAGGGATACATGCGGATGAGGGAGGCCATATCCTCCAGATGGTGGCTGATCAGTTTTTCGGGATCGGTATCCTTCCCGCTTTCCCAGTGCATATAGGTATTGATGAGTTCCTTTCCGGTCATGGGATGGTCCCGGTGTATGCCGAGCCAGGCCTCGACAGTTCTTTTTTTCACATCTTCCAGGGGCAGAATGGACCTGCAGTTATTCAGGATCTGCTGGATATCTGTCATTTCCAGGTTTTCAAAGAGCGGTTCGTCTTCGCCATGGCTGTTATCCCAGCGCTCTGTGAGAAAACGGTAACTGAAGAGGCGGCCTCCGAAAGTAACCAGGCTCCTGACCTCTTTGAGGGCCTGCTTCAGGTCATTCAGCATATCCGGCTCATCCCTGCGGTTTTCGGCCAGCAGGCATGTCACTTCAAAATGATCTCCGCTCAGACGTGCCGTGCCGATCATAAAAATAAAAGCATTGCGGTAGGAGAGTCCGGTCGTTTCTATATTAAGGAAAAGGGTGTTTTCATCGATCCGGCTTTCGGATGTCACTGTATAGTCAGAGGCCGGGATCTGTAAAAAATGCCGATACATAGTTTTCTCCTTCCAAAAGATGATGGTCTCATTATAGGCCAAACAGAAAGAAATGGCAAGAAACGCACAAATGTTCGATTATTTTGCTGAAAGGGATAGTCAGACTTCCTTTTTTATGTTATGATGGAATGCAAAGGAGGCTTAAATTTGATTGCATTTATAGAAGGCCTTGTTGCCGGATTAGATGGTGACTGTGCTGTAATAGCCGCCGGAGGGATCGGTTACGAAATCCTTATGCCGGCTTCAGCACTGCAAAGTCTGCCTGCTCCGGGCAGTCCCATCAGAGTATATACACATATGTATGTCCGTGAGGATAATATCGGACTTTTCGGTTTCCTGACCAGGGATGATCTTAAAATGTTCAGGCAGCTGATCACGGTCAGCGGAATCGGCCCCAAGGCAGCTTTGCAAATCCTGTCTGTCATGTCTGTGGATGAGCTTCGTATGGCCATTGTGGCGGAGGATGTCAAGCGGATCACTGCTGCGCCTGGGGTCGGACCCAAATCGGCCAAGCGTGTGATCATTGAACTGAAGGACAAGATCGATCTGGATGAAATAACCGGCCGGGTATCCACCGGTGCTGAGGACGCTTCCTCTGCGGCTGACGATCAGGCCGTGAAGGATACCATCCTGGCCCTGACGGCGCTGGGCTATTCCAATACGGATGCTGTGCGGGCCGTGCGGGCTGTGGAGGATGCGGAAAATCTTTCCAGTGAAGCACTGCTTAAGGCGGCTCTGCGTAAAATTACGATTTTTTAGGTGATTTCTGATGAATAAAAGAATCATAACAACTGAATTTGCCGATGAGGATCTGCGGATCGAAAACCATCTTCGTCCTCAGCTGCTTAAGGATTATATCGGTCAGGCCAAGGTGAGGGAAACACTGGAGATCTATATCGAAGCCGCCCGGCAAAGAGAGGAACCGCTGGATCATGTGCTTTTTTACGGACCGCCGGGTCTTGGGAAAACAACGCTTGCCGGGATCATCGCCAATGAAATGCAGGTCAAAATGAAGGTGACCTCCGGCCCGGCCATTGAAAAACCGGGGGAGATCGCGGCCATACTGAATAATCTGTCCGAGGGTGATGTGCTCTTTATTGATGAGATCCATCGGCTAAACCGGCAGGTGGAGGAAGTGCTTTACCCGGCAATGGAGGACTTTGCCATCGATATTGTCATCGGCAAGGGGGCCACGGCCCGGTCTATCCGTCTTGACCTGCCCAGGTTTACCCTTGTTGGAGCGACTACCAGGGCCGGCCTTCTGACAGCGCCGCTCAGGGACCGTTTTGGTGTGGTCAGTAAGCTGGAGTATTATTCGGCGGATGAGCTGGTGACGATCATCAACAGGTCCGCGAATGTCCTGGGTGTCAGGATCGATCCTGAGGGTGCCGGTGCTCTGGCTGCCCGTTCCAGGGGAACGCCCAGACTGGCCAACCGTCTGTTGAAGCGTGTGCGTGACTTTGCCCAGGTCCGTTATGACGGGGTCATTACAAGAAAAATCGCCGATGAGGCGCTGGACCTGCTGGATATCGATAAATACGGTCTGGATCAGGCGGACCGCATGATCCTTACAACGATCATAGAAAAATTCGGCGGCGGCCCTGTGGGTCTGGATACACTGGCCGCGGCGATCGGTGAGGATGCAGGCACCCTGGAGGATGTGTACGAACCTTACCTGATCATGAACGGTTTCCTGCAAAGGACGCCAAGGGGCCGTGTCGTGACGGATAAGGCCATAGGGCACTGCGGGATCTGAGCCGCAGAAAAAGACTTGTAATTATCGCCAATTTGTTTATAATGGTAACTACAACAAGGACAGGAGGAAAGAGGATGTCTGCAAAATCTGACGTTGATGTGCTTATCGGCGGGAAAATATATAAGCTTAGCGGTTATGAAAGTGAAGAATATCTTCAGAGAGTAGCCTCCTATATCAATAATAAAATGGCTGAAATGAATCAAATGAAGTCCTACGGGCGTATGAGTCCTGATATGCAGAAGACCATGCTGGCCCTGAATATGGCGGATGATTATTTCAAGTCACAGAAAAGGATCTCCGAGCTGGAAGCGGATATGGCGGATCGTGACAAGGCTGAATATGAGCTGAAGCACGAGCTTATTAATGTGCAAATGCAGCTGGACGCATCCGAACATGAGGTGGAAAAGCTCAAACAGGAGCTGCAGGAGACCCAGAAACAGGTCATGCGTCTGGAAGCGGCTCAGGCAGTACGTTCATAAAAAGGTAGGAGCTGACAATGGGCAGCTCCTTTTTTAAAAGGACAGGTTGATATGAAATCAGTTGAAATACTGGCCCCGGCCGGTTCCGTGGAAATGATGAGGGCGGCTTTCAAGGCAGGTGCCGATGCCGCCTATATCGGCGGGCATCTGTTCGGGGCCCGGGCCTTTGCGTCCAATCCCGGCAGGGAAGCTCTGCTTTCGGCCATAGATGAAGCGCATCTTCATGGACGCAGGCTTTATCTGACGGTCAATACCCTGATGAAGGAAAGGGAAATGCAGCAGTATCTTTATGACTATCTGCATCCCTATTATGAGGCGGGTCTTGATGCGGTGCTGGTACAGGACCTTGGGGTCATGGCTTTTATACAGAAGCACTTTCCCGGGCTTCCTGTTCACGCCAGTACGCAGATGACTGTCTGCGGCGAGGACTTCGCGGGCTGGCTTAAGGATAAAGGCGCCGCCAGGATCGTGGCGCCGAGGGAACTGAATCTGGAGGAGATCAGGGACCTTAAAGCGGCTTCCGGTCTTGAAATAGAGGTTTTTATCCACGGCGCGCTCTGTTACTGTTATTCCGGTCAGTGTCTGATGAGCAGTATGATCGGCGGCAGGAGCGGCAACCGGGGAAGGTGTGCCCAGCCCTGCCGGCTGCCCTACAGGTTTGACGGCAAGACTGCCTACTGGCTGAGCCCGAAGGACCTGTGCGGTCTGGATGTCCTGCCGGATCTGATCGATGCCGGTGTGGATTCCCTGAAGATCGAGGGCAGGATGAAAATTCCGGAATACGCGGCGGGAACCACTGCCATCTACAGGAAATATGTGGATCTTTATCTGGAAGGCGGCAGGCAGAAATACCGGGTCGCCGATGAGGATCGAGAGTATTTCGCACGCGCG
>CADAIF010000079.1 GCA_902787905.1 uncultured Lachnospiraceae bacterium | reverse complement strand
GCTACAACTGCCTTATGCATCAGATGCTCCTTGATCTCTACTCCAAATACGGCATCGCTCAGCTCGATCTCGCCGACCTGGCTGCCTTCGATATTGTAAACAGATACCTTTGCCATCTGCAAGTCCACCTTTCCCGAGTAATTAAGCCTTTACTGATTCATTCAGCAGTACCAAAGATTTCTTGGGACCCGGAACAGCACCCTTGACAAGGATGATATTCTTTTCAGCATCCACCCTGACGACCTCAAGGTTCTGGACAGTCACTCTGACTGCGCCCATGTGGCCCGGCATATGCTTGCCCTTGAAAACGCGGCCCGGTGTGGTAGCGGAACCGTTGGAACCTGCATGTCTGTGATACTTGGAACCATGAGCCATGGGTCCTCTGGACTGGCCATATCTCTTGATGGCGCCCTGGTAACCTTTACCTTTGGACCTTGCTGTGGCATCGATCTTGTCGCCGGCAGCGAAGATGTCTGCCTTGATCTCCTGACCTACAGTATAGCTCTCAGCGTCTTCAAACCTGAACTCCTTCAGGAAACGCTTTACCGGTACGCCGGCCTTGGCGAAATGGCCCTTCATCGGCTTATTGACCAGCTTTTCTCTGATGTCGCCGAAGCCGACCTGAACTGCACTGTAACCGTCGTTCTCGACTGTCTTGACCTGTGTGACGACACAGGGACCTGCCTGAAGGACAGTTACCGGGATAAGGACACCGTTCTCACCGAAAACCTGTGTCATACCGACTTTTGTTGTCAACATTGCTTTCTTCATAAGAATGCACCTCCTGTGATAATCTACAGCGGAACGCTTACTGCGTTCATCCTAGACGAACTTGAGTACATCCGGCTTTAAAAAGCCCTGATCTATCTTCAAATAACACCTAAGGATCGTTGTCTGGGTTAAATTACTTTGTCTTCATCTTGATGTCGATGTAGACACCTGCGGGCATTTCCAGTCTGGATAATGCGTCAACAGTCTTCTGTGTCGGCGCGATGATATCGATCAGTCTCTTGTGGGTACGCTGCTCGAACTGCTCTCTGGAATCCTTGTACTTATGAACAGCTCTGAGGATTGTAACAACTTCCTTCTTTGTCGGAAGAGGTACAGGGCCGCTCACCTTGGAACCTGTTTTCTTAACAGTCTCGACGATTTTGTTTGCGCTCTGATCGATCATTTTGTGATCATACGCCTTCAGTGTGATTCTCATTACTTGACTTGCCATAAAAAAAGCCGCCTCCTTTTCGCACTAACATGAAGTACGACAAGTGGTGACTGTACACCCTGCCGGGTGTTTCGCATCCGCTCACACCCCGGCTCCGCCCTTTGACAGGCAGATACGTTAAGCTCTATAAGCTTTTGTACAGTGACTTGTCGCCAGTTTTCTAACTTGACATTCGCTCCACGGAAAACCTGCGATCTGCTCGCAGCAACCTCACGCTTCACAGCTATCAATGTCACAAGCTCTACTATTATACAATGAGGTTTTCATAAATGCAAGTGTTTTCTGTCAAAGGCTTTCAAAAAACCGCTGTATTTTTTTTCGTACAGCTGACGCATTTTTCTGCGCGGTCAAACTTCCCCTTGTGAGATGCCGCCTTTTCTTTTATACTGTAAGTGGCCGAGCGGAGCGTTTCCGTCCGGCCCTGATCATGAAACAGACAGGAGGTCCTTGATATGTGGACTGCAGACCACTGGAAAGAATATGAAGTCATCGACACCTCGGAGGGTGAAAAGCTGGAACGCTGGGGAAAATATCTCCTCATCCGGCCGGACCCCCAGGTAATCTGGCAGACGCCGAAAAACCATAAGGGCTGGAAGAAGCCCAATGCCCACTACCACCGCAGCAGCAGAGGCGGCGGCGAATGGGATTTCTTTGACCTGCCCGAGCAGTGGACCATTCGCTATGAGCCTCTGGGCCTGGCCTTCAACCTGAAGCCCTTCAGCTTCAAACACACAGGTCTTTTCCCGGAACAGGCGGCCAACTGGGAATGGTTTTCTTCTATTATTAAAGGGGCCGGCCGGCCGGTTAAGGTGCTCAACCTTTTTGCCTACACCGGAGGCGCCACCTGCGCTGCTGCCGCTGCCGGCGCCCATGTCACCCATGTGGACGCTGCCAAAGGCATGGTGGGCTGGGCCAAGGAAAACGCGAAGCTCTCCGGCTGCCCGGACACGAGCGTCCGCTGGATCGTGGACGACTGCGTCAAATTTGTGGAAAGAGAGATCCGCCGGGGCAATCATTATGATGCCGTCATCATGGATCCGCCCTCCTACGGCCGCGGACCCAAGGGAGAAATATGGAAGATCGAATCCTCCGTCTTTCCCCTGATCGGGCTCTGCAGACAGCTGCTGAGCGATGATCCCCTCTTCTTCCTGGTCAACTCCTACACCACAGGCCTTCAGCCGGCCGTGCTCTCTTATATGCTGAGCACTGTTCTGGCCGCGGACCTTGGCGGAAAGGTGACCGCCGATGAGGTGGGCCTGCCGGTCAGCAAAAACGGCCTCATCCTGCCCTGCGGCGCAGCCGGAAGATGGGAAGCCGGAAAGTAAAAGGGTGTAAAAAGGCGACAGGGACGGTTCTGTGTCTCCCCGCAAAGGGGGAGACACAGAACCGTCCCTGTCGCCTTATCGCCTTTAGTTCTTATTATTTAAGCAGTGCCACAATGGCGTCTTTGGGCTGTACACCTACGCTCATGTTCACGGCCTTGCCGTCCTTGAAGACGATCAGGGTCGGAATGCTCATGACGTTGAACTGACGGGCCAGGCCCGGCTCCTCATCGACATTGACCTTGCCTACCTTGATGTCTGCCATTTCCTCACCGATCTGATCGACGACCGGGGAAAGCATTTTGCAGGGACCGCACCAGCTGGCCCAGAAATCTACCAGGACCGGCTTATCTGACTTTAATACTTCATTCTCGAAATTCGCTTCTGTGATGACTGTAACTGCCATAGCTTAACTCTCCTTTGAATTACATGGTTTCCAGTACTTTATATAATAATGTATAGAGTGTTCCGATCTCCTCCGGCGTCAGATGAATACAGCAGCCGATGGTATCCGGCAGATCCCTGACAGATTCCTTCAAGAGGCGCCCTTCATCCGTCAGATAGGTCACCACGACACGCTCGTCGTCATGACTCCTGACCCGGCGGATCAGTCCATGCTCCTCCATCTTCTTCAGCAGCGGTGTGATGGTCCCGCTGTCCAGATAGAGTTTCCTGCACAGATCACCTACCGAAAGACCATCCTGTTCCCAGAGGACCAGCAGGACGATGTACTGGGTATAGGTGATCCCCAATGGTTTGAGATAAGGTGTATACTGCCCCACAACACGTCTTGCGCAGGCATAAAGGGGAAAACACAGCTGATGATCAAGCTGCAGCTTTTCTTCCGTCGTCATTTCTCAAACCTCCTGTTCATTTTCAGGCCTTCGCCCTTCTCAAGGCATCCAGATAGGATACCGCACTCAGGGCGGCCACATTGCCTTCACCCGCCGCCTTAATATACTGATAAGGCTGGCCGGTGATATCTCCGCAGGCAAAACAGCCCGGGATATTGGTTTTCATGCTCCGGTCCACCTTTACGTGGCCCTCGTCCATTTCCAGACCCGGCACCAGCTGTCCCGGAGACACGCTTTCTCTCAGGAAGAAAACGCCGTCCAGATCATAGGCACTGCCTGTGGTGATCAGCTTTTCCACCTTCATGCCGCCCTCGACGGAGACCGGTTTCTCCCGGATCACCTCGATGCCCTCGCGGACATGGACCTCGTCCTTGTACATGGGGAAGTAATAAACCTTGCCGGCGTACTCCGCCATGAAGTCAGCCTCAGCTTCCTCCTTAGGTGTAAAGCCGACGATCGCTACGGTCTTTTCCCTGTAAAGCGGCGCGTCGCAGGTGGCACAGTAGCTGACGCCCCTGCCCAGATAGGTCTCCTCACCCGGATAGGTTTTTCCGGGCACCATACCGGCGCCGAGAATCACCGTGCTCGCTTCATACATATCCCCTGAAGACTGGATGGAGAAATAATCCCCCATGGGGTAGATCAGGGTCACCTTCTCATCCGTGATGGCGATCTCCATCTGAGAAAGATGGTCCAGAAAAGCCTTCTGAAGATCAGCGCCGCCGGCTTCAGGCAGACCCAGGTAATTCTTGATCAGATGCGCCTTCTGCACCTTTTCGCTCAGGGCCGCGGATCCGAATAAAATGATCTTCTTATTCCTGATCTTCGCCGTGATCGCGGCTTCCAGGCCGGCTGGCCCGGTTCCGACAATGGCAATATCATATCTTTCCATTTTCTGAGCCTCCTTGATCAGGCGTCATCAGATCAGCCTGTCAACGCAGGCTGCCAGATCTTCCATTTTCTGAGTCGGCTCGAAACGGGCGACAACATTGCCCTGACGGTCGACCACGAATTTGGTAAAGTTCCACTTGATGTCCGGATTGTTCTTGTAATCCTTGTCAAGCTTCTTAAGCATAGCGCTCATAGCCAGAGCCATGGGTCCCTTGCCGAAGCCTTCAAAGCCCTTCTGGCTCTTCAGGTAAACGTAAAGTGGCAGAGCGTTCTCACCGTTGACGTCACTCTTCTTCATCTGCGGGAACTGTGTATTGTAATGCAGTGTACAGAACTCGTGGATCTCCTCATCCGTTCCCGGTGTCTGGCCGGCGAACTGGTTGCAGGGGATGTCGATGATCTCAAGGCCCTGATCATGGTATTTCTCATGAAGGGCTTCCAGATCCTTGTACTGGGGTGTGAAGCCGCAGCCGGTCGCTGTATTGACGATCACCAAAACCTTGCCCTCAAAGTTCTTCAGTGAAACCTCTTCGCCTGCTGTGTTTATTACGGAATAATCATAAATGCCCATTTTAAGTCCCTCCTTGGAATCAGTATCACGTTTACAATTATATTGTATCAAATATAATTGTATTGTCAATACCTTTTTTAAGATTCCGCAAGCTGATCCAGGGTATCCGCCCTGAAACTGGGCTCAAAATCATCCGTATCACTGCAGATCACGCCGCCGAAGGCATCCATGATATTTTTCATGACTTTTCTGACCGCGGCGATGTCACCGATATCATAACTGATCTGATACTGCTTTTTAATGCCCTGTTCCTCAAACCAGGCCAGGTCCGCCGGATCCACAAAGCACTCCGCTGCGTCCTGGAAGATCAGGGAATCATGCTGCATGACGATCTCCATCAGATTCAGCTCCGGCCAGATGTCGGTCTGCTCCTCAAAAGCCTCGCCCACAGCGGTGCGAAGCTGCCGCACATGCAGATCCTCCTGCAGGAAATAATAATACTCAATAATCTTTTTGACCGGCTTCGCGGCCACGACTCTGGTCAGATCTTTCTTTCCGCTTTTCTTCTTCATTCTCTCACTCCCTGCCGGCAAACCCCGCCTCTTCCTTAAGGATTTTCACGACGCTCTGCATGATATAGGCCGTCAGCCCCCAGATTACATGGCCTTCATATTCATAAAAGTAAACATTCGCCCGGCCTTCATGCCAGGGATAATCCCGGCCGCCCGGCACCAGATCATAGGGAAAATCCTCCGGCGGGCGGATGATCACCCGGTTGGTGTAAGTGTCCGGCGATGCGGTCAGGAAATAGTCCAGAGGCACCGTGAAGACGCTGGCCACCTCTTTCCGGCTGAAGGTGCCTTTATAATTCTCCAGTTCACACAGGTAAACCGAGATCTTATTGTCATAAGAAGTAAACATGGTATCCATCTGAGCCAGCACATGGATCTGCTCCGGTGCGATCAGCAGCTCTTCGGAAGTCTCCCTGACCGCGTTTTCCTCAGAGGTCTCTCCCGGATCCCGGGCCCCGCCGGGAAAACAGATCTCACCCGGCTGCCGCTTCAGACTGCCCGACCTTTCCTCAAAGACCACATGCAGACGTCCCTCGATCTCCGTCAGGGCTACCATGACAGCATAAAAACGGTCATTCCGGGCATTGATGGCCCGGACCGTCCGCCCCTGAAGGCGTCCGAATCGTTTTCTATCCTTTTCAGTCACTGCCTGCCTCCTTATGTCCTTTAAAACTCTATGCCGCGGCGGGCATTCAGCCCCTTGTCAAAGGGATGTTTCACCTTGCGCATTTCTGTCACGTAGTCAGCCGCTTCGATCATTTTCTCGGAGGGGTATCTGCCTGTCAGGACCACCTCCGCCTCATCCGGCAGCTGGTCGATCCAGTCCAGCAGGTCCTCTTCACTTAAGAGCTCCGCGGTCACGGCACTGATGGCCTCGTCAAGGACGATCATCCGGTAATTTCCCTGATTGGCCCTGAAGGCAAGACTTTCCAGATACTGACGGTAAAGGACGACCGCCGCCTCCTTATCTGCCTGGGTCATCTCCCAGGTAAAGCCAAAAAAGCCCGGCGCCGGCATCATCTGGATCGCGTCGATCTCCTCAAAAGCCACCAGCTCTCCGGAATCCATAGACTTCATCAGCTGGCCGAACAAAACCTGTCCGCCCGTGCCGGCACAGCGGACCGCAAGACCTGCAGCCGCCGTCGTCTTACCCTTGCCTTCTCCCATGTAGATATGAATTTTACCGTTTCTGTCCATAATAACCTCAAATATCCTCCTGCCAGAGGACCACCGTCTGAAGATCCCCCGCATTTCTCATTGCGTCAAGGTCAACCAGTCTCTGATTCTCACTCCCCCGGTATAAAAGGGTCAGATCCCTCAGGTCCTGCTCATAACGGCCGTCCACCAGAAGCTGGACCTCATCCAGCAGCTCACCCACCTCAGGCTCTGTCTTCCTTTTCTCTTCCAGTTCCTCGTAGGTGTAGCCGGAGTAGGCCATCAGATGCAGTCCCAGCTTGCGGACCTCCCGGCCCAGCACAGCCAGGGCCTTCGCCTGCTCAAAGGGTTCTCCGCCGGAAAAGGTCACGCCGTAAAGCAGGGGATTGCTTTTGATCTCCGTCAGAAGCTTCTTCAGGGTCATCTGCTTTCCGCCCTTGTAACTGTGGGTCTGGGGGTTGTGACAACCCGGACAGTGATGGGGGCAGCCCTGCACAAATATGGTATAGCGCATGCCCGGACCGTCAACGATCGAATCGTCGGCGATGCCGCTGACATTCAGTATGATATCCATGGAGTCCATTCTGCGCCTTCCTTCCCTCGTAGTTTCATCTGTCCCCGCGGCTTCCCGCGGAAAAAAGAGGCTGCCCGGCTTTTGTTGCGGCAGCCTCCAAGTGGTCTTAATTGCTCATGCCATGCTTGACACGGTCATGCTCCTCTGCACGCTTCGCGTCGTTGAAACGGTCGGTCGTGCCCACAAGGTAACCTGTGATACGGCGGATCCTTTCGAATTTAACGCCTTCACCTACACAGGCCTCATCAGTCACAGCATCCACTCTCCTGCCTTCTTCTCCAATCATGTTCAAATCCTCCTTTAGCTAACTGTTCTTCGGTATATTTCGGTACATTGGGATATTTTCTTCTTAATTCCTTCAGGAAAGCCAGACTTACAGGCTCTCCCTCACGGCGGCCGCACCTCGGGCAGACATCATCGATCACGCCGGTGTAACCGCAGATGGGATCGCGGTCCACGGGATGATTGACACTGCCGTAGCCGATGCCCTGCTCCTTCATATAGCGGATGACCGCCTCGAAGGCCTTCAGGTTTTTACAGGTATCACCGTCCAGCTCCACATAGCTGATATGACCGGCGTTGGTGAGAGCGTGATAAGGCGCTTCCAGTTTGATCTTCTCAAAGGCATTGATGTTGAAGTATACAGG
>CADAIF010000078.1 GCA_902787905.1 uncultured Lachnospiraceae bacterium | reverse complement strand
CCCACCGGAAGAAGCTCTGCCTTCTCCGAATCCACCCGGACCGTCCAGCCCTCGTCATAGGGCACGGACAGGAAAAGGATTCCTGTTTTTTCGGCACTGATCTCACCGCGGAGACGGGTCACATCGGCCCTTGTCAGCCTGAGTCCCGACGGACTCAGCGCCTCCATGACACTGTCAAAAACATCCTCATGGAAGGCAAACATCTGCAGCTTTACCTTACCGTTTTTGTACTCACTGTCTGCCGGGAAGGTCAGGGTCACCTCATTTCCGGGGGCGCAGTCGCCCAGGTGCACGATGTGGCCCCGCTGGTCGGAATAGGTGATCTTCTGGTCATTCTTGGTCACCTTCAGGCTCTCACAGTGGGAAGCTTCAAAGTAAATATAGACGTCCGCCGTCTCCTTCAGCTCGCTGAAGGTCAGATGCCAGATCAGATTTCCCTCCTCATCGGGCAGGGAATAGGACCAGGTATCCTCCTCGGAGGATTCGACAGTCACACGGTCCGCCTCGGGCTGGCCCGGATCCATGGGCGTAAAGAGGGTCTTTTCCACAGATGTGGCATGGCGGACCAGATCATTCTGGGTGTAGAAGGGATCCCCCTCCACGATCTTCCAGTCCAGAATGTCCGCATCTGTCATAAAGCCCAGGGGCAGGCAGTCCTGGTTTTCATAGATCAGGCAGTCGCCCACCGTCTCCGTCTGCAGCAGCGAACTGCCGGGCATATCCATCTCACCCTCGGAAATGACATATTTAAAGCCCAGGAAGGCATCGGTCAGCGGAGTCGCCCCCTTATAGCTGTACTTATTGCCGGAATTATAAAAGCCCAGAGCGCCCAGGCACTTCTCCATCCGGTCGTCGCAGGTGGAGGAGAAGAAGGACAGGCCATTCATATGATAACGGACCACGTCGTCCCGGCCCTGGATCTTCGCCAGTTCTGTCCGGTAGAAGGTATCCTCAGGCTCCAGCTGCTTCCGGACCGCGGCCATATCCTTCTGCAGGGCCATGTAGCTGACCCGGTTGACACTGCCGTTCATACAGAGGCCGTAAATACTGTTGCCGGCCAGCTCCGCCGTCAGTGTCAGCAGCAGGAGGACGCGTGCGTATTTTAAGAGCTTTGCCTTATGGGCCTCTCCGGTGCCCAAAAGCCAGAGAAGGATCATGTAGACCAAAAGCAGAATGCCCGAAACGGCCGTTGTGTAGACCGGAAAAGATTCTTCCGGAAACCACAGGCAGACGGCAAAGAGGGCGATGGCCGCCTCAAAGCAGATGCCGTACCAGCGCAGCTTCAGGTCCCGCAGGCCGTAAATGGCTTTATGGGCCATCACGACGCACAGAAAGATATAAAGGAAGGAAAAGCGGCCCGGCAGGTTATTGGGAAAATGAAAACCGTGCCAGACATAATCCAGGACATTCACATTGGTACTGACCAGGAGAAAGGCGGCCAGCAGGCCGTTGGCGATCCTCTCTCTTAAGGGGATCTGCCTGGAAACAACATAGAAAAGCAGCAGCATGCCGATGAGGAGGCCGCAGTAAATGTTGGGCGCCCCCGTCAGCTGGGTCGGCTCCACGATCGCGAAATGCTGGCGGAAAACCTCAAGGAAATTCCTGTACAGCCGCAGGTTGTGCGGTTTGCTGCCCTGGGAGCTGTTGATCAGGGTGTAATAGGTGGGCAGCAGATAGACGGCTGCCAGACCCCCGGCCAGCAGGGAGCACAGGGCATAGTGAAGGCCTCTGCCCAGAAAAGCCCTCATACCCTCTCTCTTCTTGGAGAACCAGTAGGCGAAAAAGTAGAGGACCTGGAAGATGCAGATCATGATGGCAATATAATAATTGCAGAAAATGGCCAGACCCAGGGCAATGGTGTAGAGGCGGCCGCGCCCCTCATCGATCAGCTTTTCCGCCCCCATGACCACGATGGGCAGAAGGGCAAAGCTGTCCAGCCACATGACATTCCAGTTGTAGGCCAGGGAAAAACCGCCCAGGGCGTAAAAGCCGGAAAAAAGAACCGTCAGAAGGTCCTCCTTTCCGTGCCTGTATCTCAGATAGAGATAGGCAGACAGGCCTGACAGACCGAGCTTGAGAACGATCAGGGTCTCAAAGGCCTCGATCATGCAGCTGTCCGGAAAGACGGCCAGAAGCAGGTTTAAGGGACTGGCCAGATAGTAGGCCTGGACAGCCAGGAAATTAAAGCCCAGGCTCCCGTGCCAGGAATAAAGCAGACTGTCCCCGTGCCAGATCTTGTCATGGAATTCCGAAAAGAAGGGGACATACTGGTGGTAGGAATCGATGATCATAGCGCCCCGGTCGCCGAAGGGGGCGATCCCCATGGCGATATAGGCGATCAGGACAATGACGATCGGCAGGAAAAAGGCCATCAGCATTTTCTGACGGCTCTTTGTCAGACGGAAGGCGGGCCGCCTTCTTTTTTTCTCACGCTTCATTGAATTTCTCACACTCTTTCAGGGCCTCAGCCGTCCTCCTGATGGCTGTTTTTAAAGGACAGCCGGCCACATCGACCGTCAGATCCGCGTACTTTTCATACAGGGGCGTCCGCTCATGATAAAGATCAAGCAGGGTGGAGCCCTTCCGGATCACCACGCCCCGGGCCTTTAGACTTCCCAGACGGCGGCGGAGGGTCGGATAATCTGCCTTCAGATAGACGATGACCCCGTCTTTTCCCAGGGCCCTCAGGGCCTCGTCGCAGTAACAGGCGCTGCCGCCCGTGGCAATGACAGACCTGGAAACCTTCAGGTTTTTATTGACATCATTTTCGATGGCCAGAAAGCCCTCAATCCCATGCATCTGGATCAGGTTCTCCAGCACATCGCCCTCCCGGCTCTGGATCTCCAGGTCGGAATCGATGAAACGGTAACCGAAGATCTTGGCCAGGACCACGCCGATGGTGCTCTTGCCTGCCCCCGGCATACCGATCAGTACTATATTTTTCAAGTCTTTACTCTCCTATCGATGAATCATATACAGCAGGGCGTTCACAATGGCGGCCGCGATATTGCTGCCTCCCTTACGTCCTCTGGCGACGATACTGGGTACGGGAAGGTCCAGGATCAGCTCCTTGGCAAAAACGACATTCACGAAACCGACGGGGACGCCGATCACCAGAGCCGGCGAGAGTTTCCCCGCCCGGATCAGCTCATCTAAGGCGATCAGCGCGGTCGGCGCGTTGCCGACGGCAAAGATCATGGGCCTTTCCGGATTTTGTGCGTGCAGGCGGGCGGCCTTGACCATGGCCGCCTGGGCCCTGGTGGTCCCGGAGGCTTTCGCCTCCAATGCCACATCCTCATCCGCCATAAAGCAGAGGGCTTCTCCGCCCAGGCTCTCCAGTACCTTTTTATTAATACCTGACCAGGCCATCCTTGTATCGGTAATGACCAGGGCCCCTGCCTTCAGGGCCGCCAGACTTTTTGGGATCACATCCTCGGAAAAGCAGAGGTTCTTCGCGTAATCAAAGTCCGCGCTGGCATGGATGACCCGCTTTACCACCGGCGCCGTCACCGGATCCGGCTGGTCCTCCCCCAGCTCCTGAGTGATGATCTCAAAGCTGCGTTTTTCAATCTCCGAAGGCAGCACATGTTCGAATTTCTGCATTTTTTAAGTTCCTTTATGATAGACATCGGCTCATCTGAGCCCTTCTTTGAGTATATTATAAATCGCTTTCATGTCAAGACTTTCCCTCAGCCCCGCCGCCAGCAGGTCATACTGCTGCTGTTTGTAGCTGCGGTCGTCGATAAAACGCATGGGCATGTCTCCAAGACCCTTGGCTTCCAGAAGCAGACGGATCAGGGCCGACTGCATGGCCGCCGTGTCAAAGAGGCCGTGCACATAGCTGCCGCAGACATTGCCCATCTGAAAGCCTTCCGGCCCGCCTCCGCCGCCGGTCACATTTTCCGTCAGGGAAAAGGCCTGAAGCTCCCTGTCCGCGGCCGTGTGGCCCATGTGGATCTCATAGCCTGCGATCTCCGCGCCGGAAAGGCCTGCAAAGGGCCCGGACAGCTGACAGATGCGGCCTCTGACCTGGGTGCGCACCTTCTCCTTTGAAAAAACGGTATGGGCGGGCAAAAGGCCCATGCCCCGCATGTCGCCGCCGCCCTCGGCCCCTTCCGGGTCGGAAAGATGGGTGCCCAGCATCTGGAAACCGCCGCAGATGCCCATGATCCGGGTGCCTGCGGCCGCGGCCTTCAAAATCAGGCTCTCCAGCCCGTTCTCCCGCATCCAGCGCAGGTCGCCCATGGTATTTTTGGTCCCGGGCAGGATGATCAGGTCAGGACTGCCCAGCCGGTCAGGGCCGGTCACGTACCGCAGGCTGACGCCCTTCATCCGCTCCAGGGCATTGAAATCCGTAAAATTGGACAGACGCGGCAGGCGGATCACGGCAATATCCAGCAGGGCATGGCCGTTTCCCCGGTCATTCAGCCGCTCCGACAGGCTGTCCTCATCATCCAGGTCCAGGGTCATATAGGGCACCACGCCGACCACAGGCAGCTGTGTGTAGGCCTTGAGCATGTCGATGCCGGGCATCAGGATCTCCTTATCGCCCCTGAACTTATTGATGATCAGGCCCTTGACCATGGCCTTTTCCTCTTCCTCCAGCAGCAGCATGGTGCCGGCCAGCTGGGCAAAAACCCCGCCCCGGTCGATGTCCCCGGCCAAAAGCACAGGCGCATTCAGCATCCTGGCCAGGCCCATGTTGACAATGTCCTGTGATTTGAGATTGATCTCGGCCGGGCTTCCCGCCCCCTCGATCACGATGATATCGTACTGCTGCTCCAGCTGCCTGTAGGCTGCCAGGATATCCGGCACCAGGCTCTGTTTGTAACGGAAATAGTCCGCTGCCTTCATATTGCCCCGGACCTCTCCGTTCACGATGACCTGGGAGCCCATGTCCGAGGTCGGCTTGAGCAGGATGGGGTTCATCAGGACCGAGGGCTTTGTCATGGCTGCCTCGGCCTGCATGACCTGGGCCCTGCCCATCTCCAGCCCCTCCTCGGTAATGTAGGAATTCAGGGCCATATTCTGGGATTTAAAGGGGGCCACACGGTAGCCGTCCTGCCGGAAGATGCGGCAGAGCCCCGCCGCCAGCAGGCTTTTGCCGGCGTTGGACATGGTCCCCTGGATCATCAGATTGACTGCTTTACCACGCATAGTATATTGTTCCTTTTCATTAAATCATCCGGACCCGCCAGATTAACAGACGGACCCCGATACAGATCAGCAGACACAGGACAGTCGCTGTGTACATCAGCAGGTTGGCGCTCCGGATATCCGAAGGCCGAACCGGACGGGTATCATCCCCGATATATTCCTTCTTATGCAGCTCTCCGAAATACCAGGCATCTCCCGCCAGCCGGATGCCCAGGGCGCCGGCGCAGGCGGCCTCGGTCTGGGCCGAATTGGGGCTGGCATGTTTTTTACGGTCCCTTAAAAAGATGCGCAGTGCGCCTGCCCCGTCCTTCCCGGTCAGGAAAGCCGCGGCGATCATCAGAAGGCCCGACAGCCGGGAGGGCAGAAAGTTTAAAAGATCATCCAGCCGGGCCGCTGCCCTGCCGAAATAAAGATACTTCCTGTGGGTGTAGCCGACCATGGAATCCATGGTGTTGACGGCTTTATAAAAACAGGCGCCGGGCGCCCCGAAAAGGGCCAGAAAGAGCATCGGCGCGATCACGCCGTCGGAACTGTTCTCAGCCACCGTCTCGATGGCCGCCCGGGCGATCCCTGCCTCATCCAGCCGGGAGGTGTCCCGGCCGACGATCATGGAGACGGCCGTCCTTGCCTCCTCCACATCGCCCTTTTCCAGGGCGTCGCATACCTTCATGCTGGCATCTTTAAGGGACCTGGCCGCCAGTGTCAGCCAGGCCAGAAGGCTTTCGACGATCAGGCCGGCCGCGAAATGCAGTCTGTAACAGAAAAAAAGAAGGCCCGCCGGCAGGGCCGTGGATATGGTCACGGTCAGCAGGACCAGAAGCAGGCCTGCGGCCAGCTCGCCTTTCTCACTTTTGGGAAAAAGCTTTCGAAGGCCCTTTTCCAGATGGCTGATCAGATTCCCGATCAGGCAGATGGGGTGCCAGGCACTGTTTGGATCCCCCAGGACCAGGTCCAGGATGAAAGCCGCTCCAAGAATCACAGCAATTCTCATAGGGCCTCCAAAGATGTGATCTCAGACAGGTCTCCAAGGCCCTCCGCCCAGTCGTCCATCTCGGTCACTGCCTTAAAACCGCTTCCGTTCTGGGCCTGCCAGGTAAAATAGTCCTGATGGGGCCTGGAAAAACGGTCCAGAATGGCCATGATGCAGCCGCCGTGGCAGACCAGGACCAGGGGTTCTTCCTTCGCCTGCCTTGCCTGAGCCCGCATCATCTTAAGAAAGGCTGCGTTCACCCGGTCCGCAAAGGCCTCCATGGTCTCCCCGCCGGGGAAGCCTGAGATGCCGCCGCTGTCGATCCAGTCCTGATAGGCCGGATAGCCATTCATCTCTTCATAGTTTTTATATTCAAAATCACCGAAATCGCACTCTTCCATGCCGGGCAGCACATGCTGAGCTGCACCGGGAAAAAGGATCTCTCCCGTCTGCCGGCAGCGGATCATGGGGCTGACATAGATCTCCGAAAGGACCGGATAAAGGCCCTTCTTCTCCTCCAGAGCCTCCCTGCCTGCCGGGCAGAGGGGTTCGTCACTTCGTCCCACATAGCGAAACTCCATGTTGCCCTGGGTCTTGCCATGTCTGATCAGCCAAATCTGTCTCTTCATATGTAAGTCACTCCTATTTAATCTTCTGTCCGATGCCGCAGACCACCCTGTAGACCGCATCCGCCCGGGCCGCAGCCCTGCAGCAGAGGCGCCCGTGGCACTCTCTGAAGGCCGCTTCCTCCGGATCCATGGGAATCAGGCCGCAGCCCTGCTCATCGGAAATCAGGATCAGGTCCGGGTTTGAGGCCAAAAGCGCCGTCATCGCCCTCTCCGGATCCAGACCCGCCGAAAGCCAGCGGCGGACCAGGGCGTGAAAATGGCTCAGCACTTTCAGGTCCTGCAGCCCCTCCACAGGGCAAACCGCCCCGTCTGTAAAAGAATCCGGGGCCGGGCCGAAGGTCTCCCTGACAAAGTCCGCCTTCCCCTGACAATAACCGCCAATGACAAAAATCATCTTATCCGCTCCTTATATCTGTCGGTTTACAAAAGAACCAGACTGACTGCCGTCACCGCGGCCAGCATCAGAAGTTCACATACCTGCAGGAACCAGCCGGCCAGATCTCCTGTGATCCCGCCGAATTCCCTCATGGCCATGGACCTGTACATCAGAAAGGCTGCCATGGCGCCGGCCATGACCGCACCGCCGCCGGCCGGCCGGATGTACAGCATGATGAGGACGCAAAGGACAGCCTCCACATCCAGGATCACCGTGACGATCCTTTTCTCGGCCGCCTCCGAAAAGCTGGCCAGGGTTCCGCTGCCCCGGGCATTTTTCATAGTCACCGCGGCCAGACCGCTCAAGGCCCGCTCCAGGGCAAAGGCAAAGATCATCAGACGGACCGTGCCTTCATCTGCCTGGCTCCAGAGGCCCACGGTCAGGACCATATAGACCGCGCAGTGGATGGCCGCAAAGGCACCGATATGGGGATCCTTTAAGATGTCCAGCTTCTTCTCCCGGTCCCCGAAGGAATTGCGGGCGTCCGCCGTATCCATAAAACCATCCAGATGGATGCCGCCGGTCACCAGCAGGGGCGCAGCCGCCAGGACGCAGCCTTTTAAAAGCACTCCCGCGCCAAGGGCTGTCAGGGCATACCAGACCCCGGCCTGGATCAGGCCGATGACCAGGCCCACAAGGGGGAACCAGCAGAAGGCATAACGCATGTTCTTCTCATCCCATGGGCTGCCTCCCTCTTTAAGCTGCGGCCCCTTCACAGACACCGGAATGCCGCAGATGACCTCGGTCACAGCATCTGCCTGCCGGGCCAATTCGGCGTTGACCCGGGCCAGGCACTGCCGGAATCGCTCGGTGCCCTCATCAAAGGTCCGGCCGTCCTCAAACACATTCAGGGTCACCACCACCAGGTGGGCCGCTGCCGCCTCCAGCCGGGCCATTCCCTCAAGGATCCTCTCTTCCGCCCCGTCCCTGACAGTCCCTGTCTCGTCATAAAGCTCATTTGCCGTCAGATTGGACATACATTCCAAAAGGATGACCGCGCCTTCCGGCAGATCCTTCAGACCGGCCAGGTCCCTGTAACGCTCTATGGTCTCAAAACCCTTACCGGCCCGAAGGGTCCGGTGACGGGCGATCCTTTCCTCAGCCGCTGCGCCGTAGGGCTCCATCGTTGCCAGATAGATCAGACGGCCTTCCTGCCCTTCATGCAGGTCCAGGGCCAGACTCTCGGCGTATTCCGACTTGCCGCAGGCACTGCCTCCGGTCACCAGAAGCAACATTTATCTGATTCCTCCCGAAAAACGATAGGGCTCAACCCCTATCTCATCAAAGGTTTTCATTTCGTTGTAAACTGCCGCCGCACTCTCATAAAGAGACAGGGCCAGCACCGCGCCGGTGCCCTCACCCAGACAGAGACCGGCGTCGATCACCGGTTTCAGGTGCAGATAGTTTAAAATTTTGGCGCCGGCCGGCTCCAAAGGCTTATGGGAAGCGAAAAGACTGCCCACACAGTTCTCACAGATCAGCCGGGCCGCCAGAGCGGAGGCCAGGGATATGACCCCGTCCAGAATAACCGGCACACCAAAGACCGCGCCGCCGATGCAGAGACCTGTCATCGCCGCGATCTCAAAGCTCGACATCGGCTCAAGCGGCGGCGGCTCAAGCGGTGGCGGCGGCAATGGTTTATTTGTTGTAAATATAA
>CADAIF010000077.1 GCA_902787905.1 uncultured Lachnospiraceae bacterium | reverse complement strand
CTTTATTACTATAACACGGACCGGCATTTTGTCAAGCCGCTTTCTTTTACAGAAGCTGCCTTAATGGCCGTCAAGGCCCTTCGCAGATCAATAATCCCTTTACAGGTCCAAAGTCAGCTGCCTGAAAGCATACTGACGGTCCAGCAGGGCCGGTTCCTTCTTCAGGAAGGCTGTAAGCTGTTCCCGGTCCTCCAGCCAGCTGCCGATTTCCCCGGCCTCCAAAAGCAGGGGCATCCTGTCATGGACAGGGGCCATGGACGCATTGGCTCCGGTCGTCAGAATCACAAACCTGAAAGCCTCCTCTGTAAAACGGTAGATCCCGGCCATGAAAAGCAGACCGCCCGAAGGCCTGGTAAAGGTCACCTGCTGGCGCAGGCTGTCCCACTCATAAAAGCCGGCGGCCGGAATGATACAGCGCCTTTCCAGAAGACTTTCCGAAAAGGAAGGCTTCTGCAGAGCGGTTTCCGACCGGGCGTTGATCAGCAGTCCCTTGCCCGACGGCCCGGGAAAACCCCAGCGCATGCATGAGGACCGGATGGCCCCGCCGCCGGCGCCAGAAAGGATCAGGGCCTTATCCGAAGGGTGAATATCCCCCACAGGAAGCGGCCCGGCCTCCCGGACAGAAAGGCCCGGCAGATCCAGAACAGCTTCATTTGATTCTACATCCATATAATACCTGCAGCACACAGCTTTACCCTCCCGGTCAGTGCAAGATGATCACCATATCAGATGGGAGATTGGACTCCCACTGATACGAATTTGTTACTCACCACTTAGTGCTCTACGCACTTGAAGTGGGAGTCATCTCCCATCTAGATATACCTAGTCGTCCTCATGATGGGTAAACCTGCGCATAAAAGAGATATAGTCGACACCCAGAAGGACCAGCATGATGAAGAAGGGGAGCTGCCACCTTTCACCGCTGGGATCCACCAGCATAAGTCCAAGAAAAAGAAGACCGAAAAGCAGATGAACGATCACCCCTGTCACCCTGGGCCTGCCCTGTTCTCCGTTCATATAAAGCATGACTTCACTCATTTTTTTCACAGCCTTTCCGAAAATATGTTTAATCATTGATATAATCCCTGTAATCATCCTCAGAAGCAAAGAGGATGTATGTTCCTGCCACAAAACCCATATAACCGCTTTCCGTAAAATAACCTTTCATGCCTTGCACCTCCTGCCTGGATATGTGTTTCTCTGACTGTCTGTATCTTATCACAGCCGTTGTCCCTCCAGAGTAACTCCGGTTTATTTTTCCGATATTTTTTCGAACGTTTTTTCGCTTCAGGGAACAAAAAAGGACCTCCGGCTCATGATTTGAACCGAAGGTCCCTGTACAGGTCTGTCAGCATTTAATTCAGTTTAAAGCTTGGCGCAGCGTTTCCAGATTCTTTTCCATAATGGACAGGTAGGTCACGCCGGAGGCGATCTCCTCTTCAGAAACGCTCTGCATGGAATCCATTTCCGCGATGGTCAGATCCTTTGAAGCAGTGCTGGATGCCACCGTTTCGGCAATGCTGTGGTCGGATCCGTCGATCGTCAGAATGGTCTTCAGGCCCAGTTCATCCGCCTTGCCGGCAAGAAAGATGATGGTGTCAAAGCTGGCCTCGGTCTCAGCGCTGCAGCCGGCAAAGGCCGCATAATAGTTCAGACCGTAATCATCCGTCATATACCGGAAGGGGAAGCGGTCGGCAAATAAGAGGGTATCAAAGCTGCTCTCGGATACAGCGGCCTGATACTGCCCGTCAAGGTCTGTCAGCTGATCCTGATAAGCCTTTGCGTTGGCCGCGTAAAGATCCGCATGGTCAGGATCCGCCTGGCCCAGGGCCTCGCTGATGGCCGACACGATCATCCCGGCATTGGTCAGGGAAAGCCAGACATGCTCGTCATATTCCGGGCCGTCGGAGGCCTCCTCCTCTTCCTCGGCCTCCATACCCTGAACGATCTCCTCTTCCTGCACACGACTGCCCAGGACCTCCATAAGGTTTACCACTTGCATATCCTTGTTGGCAGCGCCTGCCAGGGCATCCGCCACCCAGGTGTCGGAAACGCCGCCCAGATAAATGAAAACATCGCAGGAAGAGATTTTCAGCATATCCTCCGCGGTAGGCTGGTAACTGTGCAAGTCCACACCGCTGTCCAAAAGCAGGGTCAGGTCTGCACCGGCCGGATTATCCCCCAGGACCTCACGAGTCCAGTCATATTCCGGAAAAACCGTCGCTACAATATTGAGTCCTGATGACCCGGCCTTTTCCTTTTCCGTTTCCGCCTTGCCGGCGCCGGATGAACCGCAGGCCGCGCAGGTCAGCAGCATGAGCACTGCCAGAAGAAGTGTCGTCAATCGTTTCATATGTTCAATTCCTCCAATAATCTGAAAATCATTACCGAATTCAGATTATACTGCATCCTTGTCCGCCTGTCAATATGAAAACAGTTTTCATTTTATCAGAGGTCCAGATAGAGCTGCGGATCCACCCAGGACCTCTGATCTGCCTCGTGGATCCTGTCGCCCTCCATGTAGTTCCCGACCAGAAAGGGGGAGGCCGGATCATGGGCCTGCAAAGCTGCCTTCACAAGGGCCGGGTCATTGTTGGCGTAGCAATATCGGCACAGATGCGGGCAGCTGTCGTAGGCGCCGATATCACAGGCGATATAACAGGCGCATTCGGCCCTGTTGGGCTTACGCCTGGGCACGATCAGCCGGCGGCCGATAGCCCGCTCATACATTTCCACGGTCATGCAGCCGGAGCAGTCCGCCCCGTAGGGCGCCAGGAAATCCCCCTCCGCACAGGGCCGGACCGTCATCCCATGCTGCCCGGCGATCCGGATCATCTCCTTCCCCAGATGGAGGGCCATAGGCCTCGGCACTTCCCGGGCCTCAGGGAAATTGCGCCGCACCTTACGGTAAAGGTCGATAAAACTGATGACCACCGTATCCGTCGCGCCTTCCAGGGCCCCGGCCATCTGAGCAAAGGCTTTCAGATGATACTCCGACGTGTATCTCTCAGACACGAAAATGGGATCGTAACGCCAGCCGACGGCCTGCCGGCCCACCATTTCCGACAGGAGCCGGAAATCCTTCAGGATCTTATGTTTATCCGGCACATTGGGCTCGATATCCCGACCGTAGGGCGTGATCGTCACATACCAGAACTGACCGTAATCTTTCAGCAGGTCCATATAGGGAAACATGGGCGCCGGATTCTTGCTGCAGAAACCGATCACATCGACCACAGAGGGATCCAGCCGGTACCGGGTCACCTGATGCAGGTCATAGGGATTACGGACGCAGACAAAGCCCTCCCGCAGACGACCGGCAAGCCAGTCCGCATAAAAAGCCGGAATATCTGTCCTTTGCCCTGTGTTGATGATCATTGGCCGCTCCTCTCTTTTTACATATTTAAAATGTTAATAATTGATTTATCTGCTTCCTATTTTATCATGAAAAAGATATAATGTAGACAGATGATTAAAACATACAGGAGGTATCACATGGAACATATTAATCCTGTCCTTGTTCCCCGCCACCGCCTTAATAATGGCATGGTCATTCCGGCCATCGGCATGGGAACCTTCGGTAATGACAAGTTTTCAGCAGACCAGGTTTCTGACGCTGTCTACGGCGCGATCGAGGCCGGTTACAGACTTTTTGACTGTGCTGCCGCCTATCAGAATGAGCCTGAGATCGGCAAGGTGTTTGCCAGAGCTTTCAAGAACGGCCTTGTCAAACGTGAAGAGCTCACGATCATGAGTAAGGTCTGGAATGACATGCACGGTCAGGGCGATGTCCTTGTCGCCTGCGCAAAGACCCTGCGTGACCTGCAGCTGGACTATCTGGACTGCTATATGGTCCACTGGCCCTTCCCCACCTACCATGCACCGGGTGCCGTCCTTCACGGCCGTCTGCCGAATGCCGTTCCCTTCTCACTGGAAGAGTTCATGTCTACCTGGCGTCAAATGGAAAAGCTCTATGACCTGGGTCTGGTCAAGGCCATCGGTATGTCCAACATGACGATCACCAAGCTGGAGCAGGTCCTGCCTCTCTGCCGTATCAAACCGGCGGTCCTGGAGGTCGAGATCAACCCCACCTTCCAGCAGTGGAAACTCTTCGATTACTGCGAAGCGCATGACATCCTGCTGATCGCCTACAGCCCCATGGGCTCACCCTGCAGGCCTGAGAGGGATACCACACCGGATGACCTGGTCACCTTCGAAATGCCTGAACTGGTGGAGATCGCCAAAGCGCATCACTGCCATCCGGCGATCATCTGCATCAAATGGGCGGTCCAGCGCGGTCATGTGCCGATTCCTTTCTCTGTTTATGAGAATGAGTATGTCGGCAACCTCAAGTGCACCACGGAGGATTTCCTGACGGATGAGGAAATGGAACGTCTGAAGAAGGCGGATCCCAACCGCCGTATGATGAAGGGTATGGTCTTCCTCTGGGAGAGCGCCAAAGACTGGCGTGAGATCTGGGACAACGAAGACCCCGAATAAATGCTTAAAGAAAAAGCAGCACGCGTGCTGCTTTTTCTTTGCATATGATCAGCTTTATTTCTTTATACCAATCTTATTCTGCCTGTCCCAGCGGTTGGACCTTCTGGCCTGGGCCTCATGGGCCGCCCCGTAGGCATCGAATTTATCTGCGCCGCCGACCTCATAATTGTCATACTCATCTCTGACGGCATCGATAAAAATCTGCATTTCCTTTTCCAGACCGGAGCACAGCGCCATACCCCTGGACATGATCCAGGCATCCTCACAGGCCCGCTCCCGCTTCTCTTCCATGGTGGCATGCTTCATGCCCAGGAACTTATTGCCGTAGCGGCTGCCGCTGCATGTGGCAAAATACCGGGCTGCGGCATTGCGCAGCTCCCAGTAAAGCGCGCTCTTCTCCGCGGCGTTCATCCGTACACTGCCATCCAGAAAAATATCCTTCAGGGCACGCTGCATCTCCTGACGGGCATTGAAAAGAAAGAAGTTACGCTTTCTGTACAGTCCCGGAAGATAAACACATTGCCAGAGAAAGAGATCGATCATATGATCGGCTTTTTTAGGGTCCGTGTGCCTCTGTTCAAAAAGCTTCTTCCTGAACCTGTTGGCCCCGTCGTCAGGGACTGATTTACTGAGTTTTTCCAGCAAAGCTTTCCTCTTTTCCGGTTCCAGGACCTCATAGTATTCTCTCCACGCCTCATTAAAAGTGTAAATCAAACCATTCACCTACTCGGATAACTTAACCATGATCTTGCCGGCCCTGCGCATTTCAGCATTCTCAAAGGATGCCGGAAGCTCCTCCAGGGGCAGGATATTAGCGATAATACTCTTTACATCCACCTGTCCCGAAGCCAGAATATCAATGGCTCTGGAGAAGGTATAAGGGTTAATAAAGGAAGATGTGATATGCAGCTCCTTCTTAAAGACCTGATCCGGACATAAGGGGATCGTATCATCCGGACCTGTCAGGCCGAAGAACATGACCGTCGCGCCTTTACCGGCAAAACGGAGGGCATCCGCCTCTGTGGCCGTCAGGCCTGCACATTCGATCACGCAGTCCACGTTTTTGGTATAGGACGCCAGAAAGGCCTCCACATCATCATGTATGGGATCCACCACCGCTGTGGCACCAAGCTTTAAGGCCAGGTCTCTCTTGGAGGCTACCGGTTCAGACATGATCAGCTTGGAAGCGCCTGCCATCCTGGCCAGCTGCAGCATTATGATGCCGATAGGGCCGGCGCCCATGACCAGAACTGTATCACCGGGCTTGATATTGCACAGGTCGATACCATGGACACAGCAGGACATGGGTTCAGACATAGCTGCCGTCAGAAAATCCATGTTATCAGGGATTTTATAAACATGACTGGCTCTCATTGTCACATACTCGGCAAAGCCGCCATCCGCCGTGGTGCCGACACCGATATTGTTGGTGCAGAAATGCTCCATTTTATTTTTGCAGAAATAGCATTCTCCGCACATCACATTGGGATCACCGCTGACACGGTCCCCCACCTTCAGGCGTTTCACCTTCCTGCCCACCTCAGTCACGACACCTGAGAATTCGTGGCCGGGAATCAGGGGCGGGACGACAGGGAATGAACCGGAATCACCGTGATAAATATGCATATCCGTGCCGCATACACCGCAGTATTTGATCTGAATGCGGACTTCATTATCTTCCATATCTCTTACAGGAACATCCTCCACTCTGATGTCCCTGGGACCATGATACACTGCTGCTTTCAATTCTCTTATCTCCTTCTGGCAAAAATCATTATAAACAGAAAAGTCCCTTTCCGGCGCTGCCATTTACAGGCAGCGCCGGAAAGGGACCTAAGATCATCAGAAGATCATCAGGATGCCTGTCTCTTCTTTGACATACAGTCGATACCTACGGCGATGGCCAGGATAACACCCTTAACAACCATCTGCAGGTAAGTATTAACGTTCATCAGAACCATGCCGTTTGTCATAGCACCGATGATCAGAACACCGGCGACAACGCCTGACATTTTACCGACACCACCGTTGACGGAAACACCACCCAGAACAACACAGGTGATGACATCGAACTCGTAGCCCAGACCGGCTGTATTCTGAGCAGAACCGGTACGGGACAGCATGACGATACCAGCCAGACCTGCGAAGAAACCGGACAGAGCATAGATCAGATATTTAACGCGGGCTACGCGGATACCCGAAAGCTCAGCAGCCTCTTCGTTGCCGCCGATGGCGTAGAAGTAACGGCCAAAGTAGGACTTGTTCAGGATAAAGCTGCCGATGGCAAGGCAGACAACCATGATGATGGCACAGATCGGAACTGCACCGGCAATGGCTGTACGGCCGAACAGATCGAAATCCTTGGTGAAACCGGAGATCGGCAGACCGCCGGAAAGAAGGTATGCCGCACCTTCAAAGATCGTCTGCGACGCAAAGGTTGCGATAATTGCGGGAATTCCGATGGTAGATACCATGAAACCATTCAGGACACCGATCAGGGTAGCCAGAACGATAGCCAGAATAACAGCGATCCACATATTCATGCCAAGGCTGACCATCAGCCATGCACAGAAGATGTTGACCAGTGTGATGATGGAACCTGTGGACAGATCGATGCCGGCGATCAGGATGACGAAGGTCATACCGACGGAAGCGATACCGTAAACGGCGATCTGTCTGGAAATAGCGATAATGTTCCTCGGTGTAAGGAAATTCGGGTTCGCAACTTCAAAGATAATGACCATTGCGATAAAAACAAGCCAGATGGCATTGCCTTTAATAAATTGTTTAACGTTCATTTAGCTTACCTCCTGATTATCAACAATAGCAGAGGCATATGCCATGATCTTGTCCGCGTTGAACTCTTCTTTCTGAAGTTCACCGGTGATCTCATTCTCTGCCAGTACAATGATACGATCCGACATACCCATGAGCTCCTCCATTTCGGAAGAGATCATCAGGACACTCTTGCCCTGTCTGACCAGTTCATTGATCAGCAGGTAGATCTCATATTTGGCGCCGACATCAATGCCTCGTGTCGGCTCATCGAAGATGATCAGCTCAGCATCCGCTGCCAGCCACTTGGCCAGAACAACCTTCTGCTGATTACCACCACTGAGGTTCTTAGCCAGCTGATTCAGAGTCGGTGTCTTGATCTGAATCTCCTTTCTGTACTTCTCAGCAGTGTCTTTTTCGACCTTGGTATTGATCACGCTTCCCTTTGAGATACGCTCATAGATCGGCATGTTGATATTGTGCAGGATGGATGTGCCCAGAAGAACGCCATGACGCTTTCTGTCCTCAGGCACCAGGGCGATACCCAGATTGATCGCCTCACGCGGGCTCTTGGGATCGATCTCCTTGCCGTTGAAGATGATCTGACCGGAATCCTTTCTCTTGGAACCGAAAAGGAGCTCAGCAAGCTCTGTACGGCCGGCACCTACCAGGCCGCCCAGTCCGAGAACCTCACCGGAATACATCTTCAGATTGATATTCTTGTCACCATTACCACAGACATCCTTCATTTCGAGAATGACCTTATCCTTATTGATGGTATTCTCTCTGGGCGGATACTGCTGGGTCATTTCACGGCCGACCATCATGGAGATCAGCTGGTCAACTGTGGACTCTTTTGTGATCAGGGTATCCACATATTCACCGTCTCGAATGACCTCGATACGATCCGACAGTCTGAAGATCTCCTCCAGACGGTGGGAAATATAGATAATAGATACACCCTGGGAACGCAGAAGCTCAACGACCTTGAACATGTTTTCAACTTCGTTGCTCGTCAACGGCGCGGACGGCTCATCCATGATCAGGACCTGCGCGTTCTGCTGAATCGCCTTGGCGATCTCGACCATCTGCTGATAGCCGACCGTCAGGTTTTTCATCAGTTCCTTGGGGTTGATCTTAATCTTCAACTGATCAAAAGCTTTTGCGGCCTCCTCTTCCATTGCCTTACGGTCGATCATGATACCGTTGCGGATGGGGCGGCCAAGGAAAAGGTTTTCAGCTGCGGACAGCTCACCTACGTTATTGAATTCCTGATAAATGATGGCAATACCGTTTTCAGCTGCCAACTGCGGAGTCATACGGTCAAATTCCTTACCATTGACTTT
>CADAIF010000076.1 GCA_902787905.1 uncultured Lachnospiraceae bacterium | reverse complement strand
ACTGTCTACATTTTTTTAAAGTGAAGTTTCAGCCAGGACCGGGAGCGGTATATTTACCGCTCTTGGTCCTTTTTGCAGTTGCATAAAAGTGTAAGTTGTATTATACTTTATCAGTGATTATTTCAAGATAAGGAGGACGCTCATGCAGTTTGGCTCCATCGCGAGCGGCAGCAGCGGCAACTGCCTGTATGCAGGCAATGATGATGTACATGTGCTGATCGATACAGGGATCAGCAAAAAAAGGATAGAGACCGGGCTTGATGAACTTGGTATCGACAGTAAGGACATCAGTGCCGTACTGATCACCCATGAACATTCGGACCATATTCAGGGCCTGGGGGTCTGGTCCAGAAAGCACCACGTTCCCATCTATGCCACCAGGGGAACCCTGAAGGAGATCCAGAGGTGCAGGTCCCTGGGCGAGATCGACGAATCCCTCTTTCATGTGATCCGTCCGGAAGAGGATTTCTACCTGGGCAATCTCCGGGTACATCCTTTTACCATCCCTCATGACGCCAGGGACCCGGTCAGCTTCCGCCTGTCGGATGACAGGACCACGATCGGTATGGCCACGGACCTGGGTACCTTTGACGACCATATCCTGAAGTCACTTGAGGGGAGTCATTTCTTATATATAGAAGCCAATCATGATCTGCGCATGCTGGAGACCGGCCCTTACCCCTATGCCTTAAAGTGCAGGATCGCCGGCAGCTTCGGACATCTCTGCAACGAAATGTCCGGACAGATGATCGGCAGATTAAAGAATGAGAAGCTTGATCGTGTGGTTCTGGGACATCTGAGTAAGGAAAACAATTTCCCGGACCTGGCGCTGGCTGCGGTGAAGGATGAGCTGGCCAGGGATTTTGACATTACAGAGAAGGAGCTTCAGGTCAGTGTGGCCCCGCGTTCGGCTGCCTCGGACCTGTTCCGTATAGACTAAACAGATCATTCACAGCGGAGGTTTTATATTATGAAGAAAACAATCATCACAGTGATCGGCAAGGACCGTGTGGGCATCATCGCCACCGTATGTGCCTTTCTGGCAGAGCATAACATCAACATTCTTGATATCGATCAGTCCATCGTGCAGGGTTTCTTCCATATGATGATGATCGTGGACGCCAACAAGACGGACAAGGATTTTGCCGAGCTGGCGGCGCAGCTGGCAAAGGTCGGCGAGGGCATCGGCGTGCAGATCAAAATGCAGCATGAAGACATTTTCAATGTCATGCACAGGATCTAAGGCGGTGCGCTATGACAAATCTTTTTGAAGTTCAGGAAACAAATAAGATGATAGAAGAGTCCAATCTGGACGTGAGAACCATTACCATGGGTATCAGTCTTCTGGACTGCTGCGGGACGGACGTGGACGATGTCTGCGAAAGGATCTACCGCAAGATCACAACAAAGGCGGAGCATCTGGTAGAGGTGGGCCGGCAGATCGAACTGGAATACGGCATTCCCATCGTCAACAAGAGGATCAGCGTGACGCCCATTTCTCTGGTCGGCGCTTCCTGCTGTCATGAGCCGGCGGATTTTGTCAAGATCGCCCATACCTTAAATGACGCGGCCCTGAAGGTCGGTGTCAACTTCCTGGGCGGCTACTCCGCACTGGTTTCCAAGGGCATGACCCCGGCGGACCGTATGCTGATCGAGTCGATCCCTCAGGCCCTTTCCCAGACCCAGCTGGTGTGCAGCTCGGTCAATGTGGGCTCCACCAAGACCGGGATCGATATGGATGCCGTCAGGCTGCTGGGTGAGAAGATCTGTGAGACCGCTGAGCTGACCCGTGACCAGGACGCCATCGGCTGTGCCAAGCTGGTGGTCTTCTGCAACGCGCCGGATGACAATCCCTTTATGGCCGGTGCCTTCCACGGTGTTACCGAGGGGGATGCGGTCATTAATGTCGGTGTCAGCGGCCCCGGTGTTGTCAAGCGGGCCATTGAAGAGGTCCGGGGGAAGGATTTCGGTGTCCTCTGCGAGACCATTAAAAAGACAGCTTTCAAGGTGACCCGTGTGGGTCAGTTGGTGGCTCAGGAGGCTTCCAGAAGGCTGAATGTGCCCTTTGGCATCATCGACCTTTCTCTGGCGCCTACGCCGGCCATCGGTGACAGTATTGCCGAAATCCTGGAGGAGATGGGGCTGGAGCGTGTCGGTGCTCCCGGCACGACGGCGGCTCTGGCCATGCTCAATGACCAGGTGAAAAAGGGCGGCATCATGGCTTCCTCTTATGTGGGCGGCTTATCCGGTGCCTTTATCCCTGTTTCTGAGGACCATGGCATGATCGACGCAGTCCTTAATGACGCCCTTTCTCTGGAGAAGCTGGAAGCCATGACCTGTGTCTGCTCTGTGGGTCTGGATATGATCGCAGTCCCGGGAGACACAAAGCCTTCCACGGTTTCCGGTATCATCGCGGATGAAATGGCGATCGGTATGATCAATCAGAAGACCACAGCCGTGCGTCTGATCCCCGTGCCCGGCAAGAGTGTGGGCGACAGTGCCGAGTTCGGCGGTCTTTTAGGCTATGCCCCCATCATGAAGGTCAATCCCTTCTCCTGTGAGGCCTTTATTGCGCGCGGCGGCAGGATCCCTGCGCCGGTGCACAGTTTCAAGAATTAATCCCGGAGGCGTAAAATGGGTGTTTTAAGCGGCTTACAGCCGGAAAGAGTTTTCTATTATTTTGAGGAGATCTGCAAGATCCCCCACGGATCCTATGATGTTAAGGCCATCAGTGATTATCTGATGGGCGTGGCGGCATCCCTTCATCTGGAGGCCCGCCAGGACGAGGAATATAACGTTGTCATCAAAAAGCCGGCGGCGCCGGGTTATGAGAAGGCCCCGGCACTGATGATCCAGGGCCATATGGATATGGTCTGCGTCAAGAATCCCGATGTCGTTCATGATTTCAAGAAGGATGGACTGAAGCTGGCCATCGAAGACGGCTGGGTCCATGCCTGCGGCACCACGCTGGGTGCTGACGACGGCGTGGCTCTGGCCATGGGTCTGGCCATTCTGGAGGATGACAGTCTGATCCATCCGGCCCTGGAGGTCGTCTTTACCACCGAGGAAGAGGTGGGTATGGAGGGCGCGATCGCCCTGGATACCTCTGACCTGAAGGCGGCTTATCTGCTGAATCTGGATTCTGAGGCTGAAGGTCATTTCCTGGCCGGCTGTGCCGGCGGCGTTAAGGTCCACAGCCTGCTGCCCGTCAAGGCCGCCGAGGCTGAGGGCGTTAAGATGACCCTTGGCATCTCCGGCCTGGCCGGCGGTCATTCCGGTGCCGAGATCGATAAGGGCAGGGGCAATGCCAACATTCTGCTGGGCAGGCTCCTTTATGAACTGGATAAACAGGCCATGTACCATGTCATCTCTGTGGAAGGCGGTGAAAAGGATAATGCCATTCCGTCTGACAGCCGTGCGGTGATCGTGGCGGCACCTGAGGATGCGGATCTGATCAGGGAAACCGCGCTGGCCTTCGGCAGGACCCTGGCCAATGAATTTCATACCAGTGATCCCGGTGTCCGTGTGGAGGCTGTCTGCGGCGAAGCCGGAAGCTACGAAGTCATGACCACATCTTCCAAGGGCAAGATGGTCTTCATGCTGATGGAGGTTCCCAACGGCATTCAGACCATGTCTGCTGATCTGCCGGGCCTTCCCGAAAGCTCCCTGAATCTGGGCGTGCTGCGCACAGATGAAGAGGGCGTCCATATGACCTGGGCGGTACGAAGCTCTGTCAAATCCCTGAAGACGCTGATGAGTGACAAGCTGCAGTATATGACTGAGCTTCTGGGCGGTGAGGTGACCTTCTCCGGCGACTATCCGGAGTGGCCTTTTAATCCGGGCTCCGAGATCTGTGAGCTCTGCCTGGAGGTTTATGAAGCGCAGACCGGCAAAAAGGGTGTCGTGGAAACGATCCATGCCGGTGTGGAATGCGGTCTTCTGGCCGAGAAAATGCCCGGCCTGGATATGGTCAGCATGGGGCCGGAGCTGCTGGAGATCCACACACCCAGGGAACGTATGAACATCGCTTCCATGGCAAGCACCTACGCGCTGGTTCTGGAAGTCATTAAACGCCTGGCTGAGCGTAAGGCCTGAGGGTTAAAATGCTGAAGGCGGTTATCTTTGATATGGACGGGGTGCTGATCGACAGTCAGCCCCTGCATTATATAAGCGATCAGAAGACTCTGGCGCGTTACGGCGTGGATATTTCCACAGAGGAGCTGGAGCGCTACGCGGGCACTACCAACCAGTCCCGTTTTCAGCTCTTTAAGGAGAGATACGATCTTAAAGAGGACATCTCCGACCTGATCAGGGAGAGGGAGGATCTTCTGATCGACATGCTCTACGCCGGTGACACGAAGGCGGTGACGGGCATCCCGGAATTCCTTCGGGATATCAGGGCCCACGGACTGAAAACAGCCGTGGCCTCCTCGTCGTCCTATCGTCTGATCGGGGCAGTGCTCAAAAAGCTCTGCCTGGAGGATCTTTTTGACTTCGTATTTTCCGGCGAGACTGTGGCCCACGGCAAACCGGCCCCGGATGTCTTCCTGGAGACGGCGGGCCATCTCGGCGTAAGGCCGGGAGAGTGCTTTGTTATTGAAGATTCATCGAACGGCGTTCTGGCGGCCTGGCGGGCCGGCATGAACTGCATCGGTTATATCAATCCCACAGCCGGGGTCCAGGACCTGTCCAGGGCAGACCTGGTGACGGATGATTTCAGAAAAGTCAGCGCGGACACCATGCTGCGCATGAAGGAGGAAAATATCGTGAACTTAAAAGGCCGCAATTTCCTGAAGCTTCTGGACTTCAGTCCGGAAGAGATCCTCTGGCTTGTCGATCACGCAGATGAGCTCAAGGCCAAGAAGAAGCAGGGCATCATTACAAGAAACCATGAGGGCAAAAATGTCGCCCTGATCTTTGAGAAGACCAGCACCAGAACCCGCTGTTCCTTTGAGGTGGCTGCCGCGGACCTGGGCATGCACTCCACTTTCCTGGATCCGGTGGCTTCCCAGATCGGCAAAAAGGAGAGTATCGCTGACACCGCCCGGGTACTGGGCCGGATCTACGACGGTATCGAGTACAGGGGCTTTGATCAGTCCATCGTGGAGGAGATCGCCAGATACGCCGGCGTGCCTGTATGGAACGGCCTGACCAATCAGTTCCATCCCACCCAGGTGCTGGCAGACATCATGACCATCCGTGAGAAGTTCGGTCATCTTAAAGGCATTAAGCTGACCTACATGGGCGACGCCCGTTACAATATGGGTAATTCCCTGATGGTTGTCTGCGCGAAAATGGGTATGCACTTCACAGCCTGCACCAATAAGGCTTATTTCCCGGATGCGGAGATTGTGGCTCAGTGCCGTGAGATCGCCAAAGAGACCGGTGCTTCCATCACCCTGACCGAGGATGTGGATGAGGGCGCCAGGGGGGCCGATGTCATCTACACGGATGTGTGGGTCTCCATGGGTGAGCCGGATGAGATTTGGGAGCAGAGGATCAAAGACCTTCTGCCTTACCAGGTGAACGCGGCCGTCATGGCCAAGGCCGGTCCCGACGCTGTCTTCATGCACTGTCTGCCTGCCTTCCATGACCTGAACACAGGCATCGGACAGGAGATCAGCCGTAAGTACGGTTTAAACGAGATGGAAGTGACCGATGAGGTCTTTGAATCCGCCCAGTCAGTGGTCTTTGATGAGGCGGAAAACCGCATGCATACCATCAAGGCGGTCATGGACGCGACCCTGTAAATCGAAGAATCAGTAACTTCGATAATTACGATTGAAAAATTCGATGCTATATTGACTATCCCTCCTTCGAAGCATATAATATGGATTTATAAGCGGTCTTTTGCGTAAAGGCAGGCATTTGAAGGAGGAAAGATCATTATGTTCAACATGAAAAAACTCGCAGCCGCAGGTATCACAGTCGTCATGGCAGCAGCAATGGCAGGCTGCGGCGGCTCATCATCAGGTTCATCATCAGGCGCATCTTCCGCACCGGCGGAGACAGAAGGAAAGACCTATAATGTCGGTGTATGTCAGCTGGTCCAGCATGTGGCGCTTGACGCGGCGACTCAGGGCTTCCAGGATGCGCTTAAAGAAGCATTCGGCGACAGCGTGACCTTTGATGTTCAGAATGCCCAGGGTGATTCCAATACCTGTTCCACCATCGTCAACAGCTTTGTATCTGCGGATGTGGATCTGATCATGGCCAATGCCACGGCAGCCCTTCAGGCTTCAGCGGCAGGCACCAGTGAGATCCCGGTTCTGGGCACATCTGTCACTGATTACGCGACAGCCCTTGAACTGTCGGATTTTGACGGTACTGTCGGCGGCAATATCTCCGGTACCAGTGATCTGGCGCCTCTGGATGGTCAGGCTGAGCTTTTCACCGAGCTTCTGCCGGATGTGAAGACCATCGGCCTTCTTTACTGCTCGGCTGAGCCGAATTCCAAGTTCCAGGTAGATACCATCAGGGGTTATCTGGAGAGTGCGGGTTATACCTGTGTTGACAAATCCTTCTCGGATTCCAATGATATCGCTACGGTCGTCACCGGCGCGACAGCTGACTGTGACGCTCTGTACATTCCGACGGATAATACAGCAGCATCCAATACCGAGATCATCAATAATATCTGTGAGCCGGCAGGCATTCCCATCATCGCAGGTGAGGAAGGTATCTGCAAAGGCTGTGGTATCGCGACTCTGTCCATCGACTACTATGAGCTGGGTCAGAAGACCGGTGAAATGGCTGCCGAGATCTTAAACGGCGGCGACATCTCCGCCATGGCGATCGAGTACGCACCGAACTTTACCAAGGAATACATCGCTGAGCGTGCAGAAAAGCTCGGCATCACTGTCCCGGACGACTATGTCGCTATCGAGGCTGAATAATTAAAGAGAAGAGCAAAGAGTTTAGGAGGAAATTTCCGTGAATTTTATGGCACTGGTTAATGCGCTGCCGGGTGCTGTCGCACAGGGGCTTGTGTGGGGCATCATGGCGATCGGCGTCTGGCTGACCTTCAGGATCCTGGACATCGCCGATCTGACGGTGGATGGTTCCATGTGTACAGGCGGCGCCGTATGTATCATGATGATGCTGACCGGACATAATGTCTGGCTGTCAATGCTGGTCGCTTTCTGCGCGGGCATGGCTGCCGGCCTGGTGACCGGCCTGTTCCACACCTTTATGGGTATACCGGCAATTCTGGCAGGTATCCTGACGCAGCTGGCCCTCTGGTCTGTCAATCTGAAGATCATGGGTAAGGCGAATCAGGCAATCAATGTAGACAAGTACAGTCTGCTGGTCTCCCTGAGGTATATTAAAAATGTTCCCATCTACAGGAATACCATTCTGATCGTGGCGGTCATGATAGTCATCCTGATCGGTGTTCTTTACTGGTTCTTCGGGACGGAGCTTGGCTGTTCCATCAGAGCGACGGGCTGTAATGGCAATATGGCCAGGGCTCAGGGTATCAACACCAACTTCAATACGGTGCTGGGTCTGATGCTTTCCAATGGTCTGGTGGCTCTTTCAGGCGCGCTGCTTTCCCAGTACCAGGGCTTCGCTGATATCAATATGGGCAGAGGCGCCATCGTTATCGGTCTGGCGGCTGTCATCATCGGTGAGGCGATCTTCGGAAAGATTTTCCGTAATTTTGCTCTGCGTATCTTAAGTATCGCATTTGGTTCTGTCATTTACTACCTGGTCCTGCAGGTGGTCATCTGGCTGGGTGTGGACACAGACCTGCTGAAAATGTTCTCGGCGATCGTCGTGGCCGTCTTCCTTGCCATCCCTCACTGGAAGAGCAAGTATTTCGCGAAGCCGGTGAAGAGAGGAGGCAGCGCCAATGCTTGAGATCAGAAATGTTTATAAAACCTTTAATGCCGGTACGGTCAATGAGAAAACAGCCTTAAACGGTCTGAATCTCAAACTGG
>CADAIF010000075.1:8049-11264 GCA_902787905.1 uncultured Lachnospiraceae bacterium | reverse complement strand
GGCCATGAAACGGGGCAGGATCTCCCGGATGGTCTCCGCGTCCTGGACCATTTCATCGTTGATGCTGGTCAGCTTTTCGATCTCAAAAGGAATCGGCCGTTCCGGATTCACAAACTCACTGAAATGGTCCGTGATCTTGCCGCCCTCCACCTTGACAGCGCCGATCTCAATGATGGCATCGTGCTCGGCACTGAAGCCCGTGGTCTCAATATCAAAGACAACATAGGGGTGGTCCAGACTCTGACCCTTACTGTCCGTGACCATCTGCTTGGTATCATCCACCAGATAGCCCTCACAGCCGTAAATGACCTTGAAATCCTTGCCTTCAGTGGCGTGATTGGCGTCGGTGAAGGCCTGGACGACGCCGTGGTCCGTGATGGCCATGGCCGTATGTCCCCAGCGCATCGCTGTCTTCAGAAGGTCCTTGCACTCCGCCACACCGTCCATATCACTCATGGTGGTATGACAGTGAAGTTCTACCCTTTTGACCGGACTGTGGTCCATACGCAGGGTCCTGTAATCCTGAATGACCTTGATACCGACGATGGAGCTTAAGGTCACCTCCCGGGCATAGCTGTCCATGGCCGCCAGGGCCCTGACCCTGACAAAAATGCCCTTCTTCAGATGGCTCAGAAGCTCCGGCAGACGCTCATTCTTAGAGAAAATGGTGGCGGAAATAGTGTCATTGAAATCCGTGACCGCGAAGCTGACAATGCTCTTCTCGTTCTTGATCTCCCTGGTCTCCACGTCGCAGACCATGCCTCTGACCACCACTTCCTCGTGGTCGCCGATGATCTCACTGATGGGCGTTTCATCTCCCTCAAAGTTTCTCCCGTAAAAGACCGTGGGATCCTGAGGCAGACGTTTTTTGATGTATTTTTCCTTTTTCTCGCTGCTTTCGTGGGCAGGCCTGGCAGCCTCCTGGGCCGCCTGCTTCGCCTCCTCGGCCTTGACCTCCTCATAGTGGGTAACGATCTGGGCGATCTCTTCATGAAGGGCCGCGTCCGCCCGCTGGGCCGACTTGCTCTTCCGGTTGGGCAGCCAGATCATCTCCACCCTGACCTGCATGCCGAAACGGTCCGCGAAGAGACCGGAAAGCCAGTCGGAAAGCGTCTTCATCTTGACCTCGACGATCTGGTTGCGCTCGATCTTCAGCAGCAGATGGTCCTCGGAAACGATCTCCTTGTCCGACCGCCTGTAAAGATCGGCCAGCACCGCGTGCAGCTCCGAAAGCTCATCCACGATACTGCCGCTGTAGGCTTCCAGAAGCCTTGGCAGGGTGTACTGGCCGGACAGGGCATAGCGCTCCACGAAATGGATGCTGACCCTGTCCCTGAACATCTGATGACTGATCGCGTCCCTGACCTGGCGAAGATCATTGTGCATGAGAAGACGAGGGCTGAAGATATGGATCTTCAGCCGGGTATGGTCTCTGGATGAGACGATCTTTTCACATTCAACGACCTCCATCAGATCAGCCAGATGGGGATCCAGTTTCAGATCGGGTAACAGCTCAAGCAGTTTTTTCAAGTTATCAAACCTTTCGTCTATGCCTGATCCTTCCAGTGATCAAGCTCATCTTTCAAAGCGTTCAAAAGCTGGTCCTCCGGGAGCTTTTTAATGATCTGCCCCTTCTTGATCAGAAGGCCTTCACCGATGCCGCCGGCCACGCCGAGATCCGCTTCCTTCGCCTCACCCGGTCCGTTGACCACACAGCCCATGACGGCCACCTTCAGGTCCAGGTCATAGCTCTGGACCAGATTCTCCACCCTGCCGGCCAGGCCGATCAGATCGATCTGGGTCCTGCCGCAGGTAGGACATGAAACCACCTCAATACCGCCCTTCTTAAGGCCCAGGGCCTTCAGGATCAGCTTGGCGGATTTAATCTCCTCCAGAGGATCCCCTGTCAGAGAGACCCGGATGGTATTGCCGATGCCTTCATTCAGCATGATGCCCAGGCCCACCGCGGATTTGATGTTGCCGGAGATCAGAGTGCCGGACTCGGTGATGCCGACATGCAGCGGATAATCCGTCCTGTCGGCGATCAGCTCATGGGCCCTGACGCACATCATGACATCCGAAGACTTGATGCTGATGACCATCCGGTCATAGCCCATATCCTCGATCATATGCACCTTGTTTAAGGCGCTCTCCACGATACCCTCAGCCGTCACATGACCGCCGTGGGCAGCGATGATCTCCTTCTCAAGGGAGCCGCTGTTGACACCCACTCGGATGGGCACGTCAAGGGCCTTCGCCTTGTCCACGACCGCCTTTACCCTGTCGGCACTGCCGATATTGCCCGGATTGATGCGGATCTTGTCCACACCGTTTTCCATGGCGGCAATGGCCAGCCGGTAATCAAAATGAATATCCCCGACCAGGGGGATATGGATCTGCCTGCGGATGTCCTTAATGGCCTCCGCCGCGGCCATGGTGGGCACAGCCACCCGGATGATGTCGCAGCCTGCGGCCTCCAGGGCCAGGATCTGGTCCACTGTGGCCTTCACATCCTCCGTTTTTGTATTGCACATGGACTGAATGGCGATGGGATTGTCGCCGCCGATGCAGCGGCTCCCGATCCGGATCACCCTTGTCCTTGTTCTGTCTGCCATTTTATTTCCTCCTCTGCGGACCTAGTGTCCGAAGATATTGGCGAAGTCATTGACCATGATCAGCGCCATGAGCACCATCAGCAGCATGAAGCCGATAAAGTGCACATAGCCCTCCTTCTCTCTGGAGACGGGTTTGCCTCGCAGGCCTTCAATGACCAGAAAGACAAAACGTCCCCCGTCCAGAGCCGGAATAGGCAGCAGGTTCATGACGCCCAGGTTGGCGGATAAGAGCAGGATCAGGTCCACCAGGGTCAGAAAAACCTCCCTGAGACCGTACCTGGCCGCCTCCGAATAGCTTTCACCGATGATATTGAAAATACCGATCGGGCCGGACACCTCATCCTTGCTGACCTGGCCCTGGATCATGAGTTCCAGACTCTTGATCACCATATTGATATTGGATTTTACCTCATAGAAAGCATGGACCAGGGTCCCCAGAGGACCCGGCCGCTCAATGATGCCGCCCATGATACCGATCCTGTAGACCCCGTCCTCATCCAGACGGGGCGTCACATCCACCGTGACCCTCTCCCCGTCCCTGTCCAGAACGACATTCAGGGTATGGCCCCGGGTCAGGGCGGTATGCATACGGAAATCCGT
>CADAIF010000075.1:0-8008 GCA_902787905.1 uncultured Lachnospiraceae bacterium | reverse complement strand
CGGCCTCCATGGCAGGTGAGCCTGCCTGGACCTCCATGACCTCACTGGACATGTAGCCGGTCATGCCGATCAGGATGACGGCACAGATGAAGGCCATGATAAAATTAAAAAACGGGCCGGCCAGCACAACGGCAATTCTTGCCGGCACAGACTTGGAGTTGAAAGACCCCGGCTCCGCCTCCTCCGCAGTGTCCTCTCCCCGCATCATGCAGGCGCCGCCTAAGGGCAGGGCCCTCAGGGTATATTCTGTTCCGCCGCGCTTAACGCCGAAGAGCTTAGGACCCATGCCGATGGCAAATTCATCTACAATGATCCCGTTTTTTCTTTCCACTATAAAATGCCCAAACTCATGGAACATGACGATGATGCCGAAAACGAGCAGAGCAACGATGATCCTCAATCTACCACCTGCTTTCTATATAGCGGTAAGTGGCAGCCTCCGCGGCCAGGATATCCTCAAGACCGGGGTGATGCACCACCTTATGGGCCGCCATACATTCTTCAATGATCTCATAAATATCAAGAAAACGGATCTTTCCTGCCAGGAACATGGCCACGGCCCGCTCATTGGCCGCATTCATGACCGTCGGCATGGTGCCGCCCGTTTTTGAAGCCTTTATGGCCAGAGCCGGCCCCTTAAATGTTTCAAGATCCGGCTTCTCAAAGCTGATGGAGCCCAGGGCAAACAGATCCAGGGCCTCCCCCGCCAGCGGCCGTCTCTCAGGCCAGAACAGGGCATACTGAATGGGCAGCCGCATATCCGGCGTCCCCAGCTGGGCGATGACCGCCTTGTCCTCAAACTCCACGGCTGAATGGATCACACTCTGGGGCTGGACCACGATACAGATATCGTCCAGATCCACCCCGAAAAGCCATTTGGCCTCGATCACCTCCAGACCCTTATTGACCATGGTGGCGGAATCGATGGTGATCTTACTGCCCATCTTCCAGTTGGGATGATTCAGGGCCTCGGCGACACCGACATGCTCCAGAGATTCCCTGCTGCGTCCCCTGAAGGGCCCGCCGGAAGCCGTCAGAAGCAGCCTTCGGATCCGGCCGTGATCCTCCCCGTTCAGGGACTGGAAAATAGCCGAATGCTCACTGTCCACCGGCAGAATACGGACCCCGTAATCCCGGGCCATACGGATGATCAGATGACCGGCCGTAACCAGGGTCTCCTTATTGGCCAGGGCGATATCCTTGCCGGCCCGGATAGCCTCCATGGTCGGCCGGATGCCGATCATGCCGACGATGGCCGTAACAACCACCTGCACCTGGGGCAGGGTCACGACCTCGATCATACCCGCCATGCCGGCCAGGATCTTCGTGTCGGTATCCGCCACGCGGATGGCCAGCTCCTTTGCCTTTTCTTCATCTCCCACCGCCGCCGCGGCCGGATGAAACTCACGGATCTGAGCCTCCAGAAGATCAATATTGGAACCCGCGCAGAGACCTGCCGCCTGAAGCTCATCCGGATGCTGACGGATCACGTCCAGCGTCTGAGTTCCTATGGAACCTGTCGATCCCAGAATAGATATCAATTTCAAAATAAATGCCTCTTTTCTCTATGATCCCTGTTACTGCGCACTGCTAAGCAGAACAGCCAGGATATAAACGATCGGCGCAGTAAACAGAATACTGTCGAACCGGTCCAGGATACCGCCGTGACCGGGGATCAGTCTGCCGTAATCCTTAATGCCGGTATCCCTCTTGACAGCGGAAGCCGCCAGATCACCCGCCACGGCGATCAGGGCACCGACACCCCCGATGATCCCGCAGGCCGGCACAGGCGCCGCCAGGGAAGTCAGATGGGCGCCGAAAAGAATGCCGTAGATCACGCCCAGTATCACGGCGCCTGCGATACCGCCCACAAAGCCCTCAACACTTTTTTTGGGGCTGAGGACCGGGAACATTTTATGCTTTCCGATCAGGACACCCACACAGTAGGCACAGGTATCATTGCCCCAGGCGCAGATGAAGATCATGGGAATCACATAAAGACCGTCCGGCAGAAGCCTCACCTGATAGATAAAGGACATGAGCACGGGCACATAAAGAAAACCGCCCAGAATAAAAAAGATCTGCTCAGCCTTGAATTTAGGGAAGGTAAAGACATAGACAGCCATGATCATGAGTGCGGCAAAGGCCGCGGCCATCAGCACGCCATCCCTGATCTGCAGCCACATGGCCAGAGCCAGAAGGGCCGTGCCTGCATAGCCGGCGTAAGCCGCCAGTGTCCGTTCCAGATGATGCGCCCTGTAAAGCTCAAACTGTCCGATAAAACTGATCAGACAGACGAAGGCAAAAAGAATGGGGCCGCCGGCCAGCATTGCGGCCACTGCAATGACAAGGCAGATAATACCGCTGATCAACCTGGTCTTAAACATTTTTCACACCACCAAACCTGCGATCCCTCGCAGTATAGCTGCGCACAGCGTCCTTGAGGGCCTCCCGGTCAAAGTCAGGCCACAGAACATCTGTGAAATAAAACTCCGAGTAAGCGATCTGCCAGAGAAGATAATTGGAGATCCGCTGCTCCCCGCTGGTACGGATGACCAGGTCCGGATCCGGAAGTCCTGCCGTGTCCAGATAGGAGGCAAAGGCCTCTTCGGTGATGGCCTCCCCCTGCAGACCGTCCGCCGTCATACGGCGCATGGCCCGGATCATTTCATCCCGGCTGCCGTAATTGAGGGCGATGGTAAAATGAAGGCCTGTATTGGAGGCGGAGGCCGCTTCAAGCCGGTCCACCGCGGCATTGATCTCCGGACTGAGACCCGTCCGGTCACCGATAATGGCCACGCACATATTATTCTTCATAATACGCTCCAGATACTCCACCAGATACTTGTGGAAAAGCTTCATCAGCATGTCCACTTCCGTCTGGGGCCGCTTCCAGTTCTCGGTAGAAAAGGCGTAGACCGTCAGATATTGAATGCCCATGTTCCAGGCGTCCTCGCAGATCTGTTCCACCACCTCGGCCCCTCTTTTATGACCGAAGGTCCTGGGCATTTTCCTCTGCTGGGCCCAGCGCCCGTTGCCGTCCAGAATGATGGCCACATGGGCCGGCACGTTCAGCCGCTCGCCGTCAATGATCTTTTCCATACAGATATTTCTCCTTCTATATCCGCAAAGAATGTCTCAAAACTCCCGTTTTGAGACATTCTCCCCGACGTGTTTTCTGCCTGTACCTTTATACAGTCATGATTTCCTTTGTTTTTTCCTCAACGGCCTTGTCCACCTTCTTGATGAACTTGTCCGTGATCTTCTGAAGCTCATCCTCAAGCTCAGCCTGCTCGTCCTCAGAGATCTCCTTGGCCTTTAAGCTCTTTTTGAAGGTATCATTGCCGTCACGGCGAATGTTGCGGACAGCCACCTTGGCCGCCTCACCCTTTTTCCTGACATCCTTGGCCAGATCCTTACGGCGCTCCTCGGTCAGTTCCGGGAAAACCAGACGGATGGCTTTGCCGTCATTGGAAGGATTGATACCGATATCAGACATCAGGATCTCCTTCTCGATGGCCTTGATCAGCTTGCTCTCCCAGGGCTGGATCATCAGGACTCTGGCCTCGGGCACGGTGATATTGCCCACCTGCTGCAGCGGGGTCGGTGTGCCGTAGTAATCCACCTTGAGCTTGTCAAGAATGTGCGGATTGGCTCTGCCTGCGCGGATCGACGCGAAGTCGCGGTCCAGAGACTGAAGTGTTTTCTCCATTTTCGCTTCGTATGGCTGTAACTTCTCATTACTCATAATGTGATACCCTCCTGCTTTTTATTGATGTCAACAGTAAACATAAGTTCCTGTGAATGTCCCGTAAAGTGTTTTGACGATACTGTTCTCCTCGTTCAGTCCGAAAACCACCAGCGGCATATGATTCTCCAGACACATGATGCTGGCTGTCAGATCGATGGCCTGCAGACGTTCGTCCACGACCTGCCGGATGCTGACACGGTCATACTTGACCGCCTTCGGATTGACCTTGGGATCACTGTCGTAAATGCCGTCCACGGCCTTGGCCAGAAGAATGGCGTCCGCCTCGATCTCGATGGCCCTTAAGGTTGTGCCGGTATCCGTTGAAAAGTAGGGATGTCCGGTGCCGCCGGCGAAAAAGACGACCTTGCCTGCCTCCAGGTCAGCGACAGCCTCCTCCTTGGAAAAAAGCTTCGTAAAAGACCCGCAGACAAAGGGTGTGTAGACAGATGTTTTCATTCCCAGAGTCTTAAAGACCTCAGAGACGTAGATGCAGTTCATAACGGTGCCCAGCATGCCCACCTGGTCAGACCTGGTGCGTTCGATGATCTTGCTGCTGTTGCGTCCCCGCCAGAAGTTGCCGCCGCCGATCACGATGGCGACCTGAGTGCCCTTCTCCGTTACCTGTTTGACCTGAGCGGCCACCTCAAGACAAGTCGCCTCGTCAAAGCCGAATCCCTTGTCTCCCGAAAGTGCTTCCCCGCTGAGTTTCAGCAGAATTCTATGCAGATCTTCCATTTTCATATTCCTCCATTCACCTACTAATCTATCATAAACAGCGTCGTTTGGCCAGTCCTTTTCTCAGTCCTGCGCCTCCGGTTTCTTCGCCCAGCTCATCAGGTCCTGAAGGGTATATTTGTCAATGACACTGTCAATGGCCTCATCCAGCTCCCGCCACAGACGGATGGTGATGCATTCCGCCGACATGGGGCATTCCGCCGTGTCCGCCACGCAGGCCACCGGGGCCATGTCCCCCTCCGTCAGCCGCAGGATCATGCCCACCGTGTACTCGGCAGGTTCTCTGGACAGACGGTATCCGCCCATGGGGCCCCGCACGCTGCGCAGATAGCCGGCCTTGGTCAGTACCGAAATGATCTGCTCCAGATATTTGACGGAAATATGCTCCCTTTCGGCGATGTCCCTGACCCTGACCGGTCCGTCCTGGCCATGCAGGGCGATATCCAGCATCATCCGGAGGGCGTAGCGTCCCTTTGTTGAGATCCTCATCAAAAACCTCCTGCTTTTTCAGCTACTTGCATTCATCCCAGAGACTGTCCTGATGCTCATCCGCCACGAAGCTGTGCTCCGGCGCCTTCAGGCTGACCCGGGTATGGGGCGGCACACTCTCCGTGATAAAGGTATTGCCGCCGATGACCGAATGCTCGCCGATGACGGTATCCCCGCCTAAAATGGTGGCGTTGGCATAGATGGTCACATCACTGCCGATGGTTGGATGACGCTTGACCCCGGACAGGGCCTGGCCCTTCCTGGTGGACAGGGCGCCCAGAGTCACGCCCTGGTAAAGCTTGACATGGTCGCCGATACAGGTCGTCTCACCCACGACGATACCGGTTCCGTGGTCGATAAAAAAGTACTTGCCGATGACCGCGCCGGAATTGATGTCGATCCCGGTCTTGCCGTGGGCATACTCCGTCATGATCCTGGGAATGTAGGGCACCTTCTGCACATAGAGCTCATGGGCGATCCTGTAAACATAGATGGCGAAGAGGCCGGGATAGGAAAAGATGATATCCTCCTTACTGCCCGCGGCCGGGTCGCCGTCCAGCCCCGCCTGTACATCCATCAGCAGCATCTGCTGGATATAGGGCAGACGGCTGATGAAACGCTCACAGATGGCTGTGGCCTTCTCATGGATCTCCCCGCAGTTGTCCCTGCATTTATTTTTATAGACAAAGGCAGTTTCCACCTGCTCGCGCAGGGCCTCAAAAACCTCTGTCATTGTGTTGCCCAGAAAGTAGTCCGGCATGGTGCTGGCGATGTTCTCACTGCCGAAATAACCCGGGAAGATCACGCGCCGAAGATCCTTGATCACGCCGATGATCACGCCCCGGTTAGGCAGATGAAGGTCCGTCTCCTCCGTAATAAAGACTTCCGTCTCATGACAGGTCCGGGTGATCTGGGCCACCGCGTCCGATATGGTTTCTTTGATCATATGTTATTATTCTCCTGTTTTATCTGTTTCCCGGTTTCCCACCGTATTTATATGAATTCATTGTACAGCATCGCCCCATGATAGTCAATCGTGAAGGCCCGGGGCAAAAAAAGTCCCCGAAGATTTTTCGTCTTCGGGGACCGGCATTTTCAGCTTATACTTTGTACTTTTCAACCTGGGAACTGATCAGGGCCTCATCCTCAAAATAATTGATCTTCATGGCCCTGCGTACCTCAGATAAGGTCTGGGCCGCAGCCTCTCTGGCCACTTCACTGCCCTTCTTCAGCACCTCGTAGATGTAAGGAATATCCTTCTGCAGCTCCTGACGGCGCTCACGGATGGGACCAAGCTCCTCCTGAAGCACATTGTTCAGGAACTTCTTGACCTTGACATCCCCGAGACCGCCCCTGCGGTAATGGGCCTTAAGCTCATCCAGGTCCTTATAATCCGGCAGATATTCCGCAAAATGCTCCGGCGTACTGAAGGCCTCCAGATAGGTAAAGACCGTATTGCCTTCACAGCAGCCCGGATCCTCCACACGGATATGATTGGGATCCGTAAACATACTCATGACCTTGGTTTTGATATCCCCCGGATCCTCGGCCAGATAGATGCAGTTGCCCAGAGATTTACTCATTTTAGCCTTGCCGTCCGTACCCGGAAGACGCATGCAGGCACTGTTGTCCGGAAGCAGGATCTGCGGCTCCACCAGGGTTTCACCGTAAACAGAATTGAACTTATGGACGATCTCCCTGGTCTGCTCGATCATGGGCGCCTGATCCTCACCCACAGGCACCGTAGTCGCCTTGAAGGCAGTGATATCCGAAGCCTGGCTGATGGGATAGGTGAAAAAGCCTACCGGGATACTGGTCTCGAAATTACGCATCTGGATCTCTGCCTTGACTGTAGGATTTCTCTGCAGTCTGGACACGGTGACCAGATTCATGTAATAAAAGGACAGCTCGGTCAGCTCAGGGATCTGAGACTGAATGAAAAGGGTCGATTTTGCCGGATCCAGGCCGCAGGCCATGTAATCCAGAGCCACCTCTATGATATTCTGGCGGATCTTCTCAGGATTGTCCGCGTTGTCTGTCAGCGCCTGGGCGTCCGCGATCATGATAAATACCTTGTCATACTCGCCGGAGTTCTGCAGCTGGACACGCCTCTTGAGAGAGCCCACATAATGGCCGACATGGAGTCTCCCGGTGGGTCTGTCGCCGGTCAGAATGATTTTACTCATGTTTATCCCTCCAAATTCTTATTGCACTTAGTGTAGTGTAACATGAATTCCAAAGCTTGACAAGCACGGGCCGGGAACAAAGGAGGGGGACTTTTTAAAACCTCATGGCTGCGGACATCATGCAGCCGCCCGCAGCGCCTGCGGCCATGACGACCGGCAGATTATCCTTTGTCACGCCGCCGATGGCATAGACCGGCACCGGACTTGCGGCGCAGATCTCCCTCAGAAAATCCAGGCCTCTGCCCGGAAGGCCCTTTTTGCAGTCCGTCTCAAAGATGTGACCGGCCGTCAGGTGATTCGCGCCGCAGGCCAGGGCCCGCCTGGCCTCATCTATGCTGTGCACGGACGCACCGATCCAGTCAAAATCCGCAGCCAGTCCCGGACCGGCCTTTTCAAGGACCGGCAGGGGCAGATGGATGCTCCGGCAGGACAGGGCCCTGGCTGTCTCCAGGTAGGTGTGCAAAACCAGCCGCTTGCCGTAGGGCGCCAGGATCTCCAGGGCCTCTTCGGCCAGCTTTCTGTAGGCGGCTTCGTCCAGGTCCTTCTCCCTCAGAACAATGGCCTCCACATCGGTTGCGGCCAGCCTTTCAAGCTGCTCTGTCAGAGGCCTTGGGCACAGCTTCCGGTCAGTCACCGCGATCATATGACTATACATAGATATACTCGTTCAGAACGGGCTGCAGACCCTGACGGCGGACGGCCTCATAGATTTCTGAAAGGCTCCGGTTATCCGCAATCTCAAACTGCTCGTCACCACTCTCGGCATCACTTTTCGTGCCGTTGTATTTTTCCTCATGGTCGCCGATGCCGGTGCTGACGCCGGCAGAGATCTTGGTGGCCGCGATCC
>CADAIF010000074.1 GCA_902787905.1 uncultured Lachnospiraceae bacterium | reverse complement strand
CGGGACGAACGCAATCTGCGCATGATCCGCCTGATGCAGGAAGCCGGCGTGGATATCACGCCGGAAAAGCTGCGTGAAACCGAAGGCAGCGGCGTCCTGACCCGGGCCAATTTCGCAGGTTACCTGATGAAAACCGGCTTTGTCTCCAGTATCAGCGAGGCCTTTGACCGCTGGCTTGGGGACGGCAAACCCTTTTACCTGCGCCGGCAGTATATCACCCCGGCCTATGCCGTTTCCCTCATCAAAAAGGCCGGCGGCATCCCCATCCTGGCCCATCCCCTGATCTATAAGATCGGCAAAGAGACCCTGGAAAAGTATGTGGCCGCGCTGACGGAATGCGGACTGGAGGGCATGGAGATCCTGTACGGGACCAACAGCGAGTCCGATGATATCTACAGCCGGCAGCTGGCCGACCGCTTCCACCTCAAGTATTCCGGCGGATCCGATTTCCACGGCAGCTACAAACCCCATATCCGGCTGGGCTGCGGCAAAGGCCGCATGGTCATCCCCTATGATATACTTGAGCAATTGAAAAGATAAAGGCGAAAGGGGCCGGTTCTGAAGTCTCCCCCGTCCGGGGGTAACTTCAGAACCGGCCCCTTTCGCCTTAAGGCTGCTTTTTTAGCCCTCGGCGTTGGCTTTCTCAACACTGACGATGGCTTCTTTCTGCATGGGGATACGGCAATGCCTGTCGCTGCCGAACTCCACAACAACGATCTCCTCAGCGATATCGATCACGACACCGTAGAAACCGCTGGTGGTCAGGATACTGTCGCCCACCTCCAGGTTTGCCAGCATGGCATCCACTGCCTTCTGGCGCTTTCTGCCCGGACGAACGCTCAGGAAATACATCAGCACCGCGAAAACAGCAATGTAAGCGATCAGAATGCCGATACCGCCGCCGCCGAACAGAGATGTGGATCCAGCCAAAGGTAAGAAATTCATAAATCAGGTCCTCCTTAATCTTCTTTCATCATAAAGCCTTCCAGCTTTGTTTTCTTGTATTCGGCGTACCGGTGTTCCCGGATCGCCGCTCTGATCTCTTCCATCAGATGGTTGTAAAACCAGAGATTGTGCAGAACACACAGACGCATGCCCAGCATTTCCTTCGCCTTGAGCAGGTGACGGATATAGGCCCTGGAATAATGCCTGCAGGCCGGACATCCGCAGCCCTCCTCAATGGGACGCTCATCCAGCTCAAACTTCGCGTTGAACAGGTTCAGCTTGCCATGAGCCGTGTAAACATGACCGTGACGGCCGTTTCTTGAGGGATAGACGCAGTCGAAAAAATCAACGCCCCGGTCCACACCCTCCAGGATATTGGCAGGCGTGCCGACACCCATCAGATAGACCGGTTTATCCTGGGGCAGATAAGGCACCACCTCATCCAGGATCCTGTACATTTCCTCGTGGCTTTCTCCCACAGCCAGACCACCCACGGCATAGCCGTCCAGATCCAGCTCCCGGATCCTTTTGGCATGCTCAATGCGGATATCCTCATAGGTACCGCCCTGATTGATGCCGAAAAGCATCTGATGGGGGTTGACCGTGTCCTCAAGGCTGTTCAGCCTGTCCATTTCCGCCTTGCAGCGGACAAGCCAGCGGCTGGTGCGGTCCACGGAATTCTGCATATATTCCCGTGTTGAAGGGTAAGGCGCGCATTCGTCAAAGGCCATGGCGATGGTAGACCCCAGATTGGACTGGATCTGCATACTCTCCTCCGGCCCCATAAAGATCCTGTGACCGTCGATGTGGGACTGGAAATAGACGCCCTCCTCCCTGATCTTCCGAAGGCCCTTCAGCGAAAAAACCTGAAAGCCGCCGGAATCCGTCAGGATAGGCCTGTCCCAGTTCATAAAGCGATGCAGGCCGCCCAGTTTTTTCACCACCTGGTCCCCCGGACGCACATGCAGGTGGTAGGTATTGGAAAGCTCCACCTGAGTACCGATCTCCCTTAGATCCATTGTGGATACGGCGCCTTTGATCGCCGCCACTGTGCCCACATTCATGAAAACCGGCGTTTCGATCACGCCGTGTACTGTCTCCATATGGGCACTTTTGGCCCTGCCGTCGACAGCTTTGATCTCATAACTATGCACGATTTGTTTCCCCTTTTTTGCACACTATAACCAGTATACCTATTCTAAGACAAATTAGCAACCGGAAAATAAAAAAATGAAGGGCGCCCGACGCCCCATCCAAAAGCTGATACGCCGTCTTTTCAGACGGCGTATTTTTTAAGTACCCTGTTCAGGTTCTCGTTGTAGCCTTCAAATACGATTTTCATACTGCTGCGAAGATCCAGACTGAAAATGCTCAGAAAGGACTTGGCATCAAGCACGGACTGGTTCGCGCAGACATCCACCTCAAAGTCACATCCCTGGGCGGCGCAGACCAGTTCTTTCGCGCCCTCGATACTCCCGAGGACGATTTTCTTCTCACTCATCTGATATGCCTCCTTGATTTTAATCTTTTTACCATAAAGGTATGGCCTTGTCAAGAAAACATTGATTGCAAATGCTAAATGCCTTATAATAAATGCAATCATTTTAAAAAGGAGTTGATCAGATGGCAGGTTCATCCTTCGGCCGTCTCTTTCGTATAAGCACCTGGGGCGAGTCGCACGGCAAGGCCGTAGGCGTCGTCGTGGACGGCTGTCCCGCCGGCCTGCCTCTGACAGAAGCAGATATCCAGGCCTGTCTCGACATGCGAAAGCCCGGCCAGTCTTCAGTGACCACCCAGCGTAAGGAATCCGACACTGTGGAGATCCTTTCCGGCACCTTTGAGGGGCTGACCACGGGCACCCCTATCTCCATGATCGTCAGAAACACCTCCGCCAGGAGCGGGGATTATTCAGAGATCGCCCACTGCTACCGGCCCGGCCACGCGGACTACACCTTCGACATGAAATACGGCTTCAGGGATTACCGGGGCGGCGGCAGGTCTTCCGCCAGGGAAACCATCGGCCGTGTCGCCGGCGGCGCTGTGGCCCTGAAGATTTTGGAAGCCTGCGGCATCTCAGTCACGGCTTACACCTCTGCCATCGGGCCTGTCTGCGTGGATAAGGCAGCCTTTGACGCGGCCGAGATATTCAGAAACCCTGTTTATATGCCGGATAAGGCGGCCGCCGAAGCGGCCATGGCCCTGATCCTGGACTGCAGGGAAAAACAGGATTCCGTGGGCGGCGTCATCGAATGCCTGATCAGTCATGTGCCTGCAGGCCTTGGGGAGCCTGTCTTTGACAAGCTGAGTGCCGATCTGGCGAAGGCCATCTGTTCCATCGGCGCCGTCAAGGGCTTTGAGATCGGGGACGGAACCCTGGCGGCAAAGGCCTTCGGTTCTCAAAACAATGACCCCTTCGCGATTGATGAAGACGGCTCTGTCATCAAAAAGACCAATCACAGCGGCGGCCTGCTTGGCGGTATCAGCGACGGTTCGGATATTATACTCAGGGCCCATGTCAAACCCACCCCCTCGATCTTCAGAGAGCAGCAGACCGTTTCGGACGACGGCAGGCCTGTCACCCTCAGCATCAAAGGCCGGCATGACCCGGTGGTGGTCCCCAGGGCCGTCATCGTGGTCAAATGCATGGCCGCCCTGGTCATCGCGGACGCCCTCATGGCCAACATGACCGCCCGTATGGACTATCTGACAGACTTTTACAGGAAATAAGCAAAAGAAGCGCCGGACATCTGCCCGGCGCTCTTTCACGTCTTAGAACGTATTCAGTTTCTGCAACACATTAATAATCCTGCGTATCGTCCTGACCATCGACGACTTCTTCCTCGCCGATCACATCGCCCTCGGCAGGAATGATGACAGAAGCAATAATGTAAAGGACCACGCCGCTGAAGCCCATCAGGCACAGGGCAGCCCAGATCAGACGCACGATGGCAGGATCGATATCGAAGGTCTCGCCGATACCGCCGCAGACACCGGTGATCACCTTATCTGTATTGGATCTTCTCAATTTTCTATTCATATGGTTTTCCTCCTTTAAAAAGCTTACCTGAACTGATCAAACAGACCGGTAAAGTCAAAGGTTGCAAAGTAATCCATGGGAGTTTCCGCCCGGCGGATCATCTCCACACTGCCGTCCTCCTTTAAAAGAAGCTCGGCAGAACGGAGCTTGCCATTGTAATTGTAGCCCATGGAGAAGCCGTGGGCACCGGTATCGTGAATGATGACATAATCGCCGATGTCGATTTTGGGCAGCATGCGGTTGACCGCAAACTTATCACTGTTCTCACACAGGCCGCCGGTCACATCATACATATGGTCACAGGGCGCATCCTCCTTGCCGGCCACGGTGATATGGTGGTAGGCACCGTAGATGGCCGGACGCATCAGGTTGGCCGCACAGGCATCCAGACCGATATACTCCTTGAAGATATGCTTTTCATGAATGGCTGTGGCTACCAGATGGCCGTAAGGCGCCAGCATGAAACGGCCCATCTCCGTAAAGAGGGACACATCGCCCATGCCTGCCGGTACCAGGATCTCCTCATAAACCTTACGGACACCCTCGCCGATCACCATGATGTCATTGGGGGTCTCATCCGGAGAATAGGCCACGCCTACGCCGCCGGACAGGTTGATAAAGCGGATATCCGCGCCGGTTTCCTCGTGAAGCTCCACAGCCGTCTGAAAGAGGATCTTCGCCAGGGCCGGATAATAATCATTGGTCTTGGTATTGCTGGCCAGAAAAGCATGGATGCCGAAATGCCTGACACCTTTGGATTTCAGATATCTGAAGCCCTCGGTCAGCTGCTCTCTGGTGAAGCCGTACTTGGCCTCGCCCGGCACATCCATGATGGCCGTGCTGATCTTGAAATCGCCGCCGGTATTGAAACGGCAGCAGACCGTCTCCGGGAAGGCGCCGACATGTTCTTCAAAATATTTCAGATGCGTCAGGTCGTCAAAATTGATGATGACGCCCATATCTTTGGCATAGGCATACTCCTGCCAGGGCGTCACATTGGAGGAGAACATGACCTCATGACCTGTAAAGCCGCAGGCCCTGGCCATCATCAGCTCTACCTGGGTGGCGCAGTCCAGACCGCAGCCCTCCTCCTTAAGGATTTTCAGGATGGCCGGTGTCGGAGTGGCCTTCACGGCAAAATACTCACGGAAGCCTTTATTCCAGGCAAAGGCCTTGCAGACCCTGCGGGCATTCTCGCGGATCCCCTTCTCATCGTAAATATGGAAGGGCGTCGGGAACTGTTTTGTGATCACATCCAGCTGTTCTTTTGTGACAAAGGGTGTTTTTTTCATAGAATTCCTTTCCTAAAGTCCTGAGGCTTATTCTTAAAAGTCACAGGACCGGCAGATACCGGCTCTGTGACTTATGTCTCTGCTTATAAGATCTTGTGGATCCAGCCCTCGGGTGCTTCGATGGTGCCCTGCTGAATACCTGTCAGTGTGTCATAAAGTTCCTTGGTGACCGGACCCATTTCGTCCATGCCGCTCGGGAAATTGATGATATCATTATGATCAACGATCCTGCCGACCGGAGAGATCACGGCTGCGGTACCGCAAAGACCACACTCGGCGAAATCCTTCAGCTCATCCAGCCTTACCTTGCGGGTAGTCGTCTTCAGACCCAGGTAATGCTCTGCCACATACATCAGAGACCGTCTGGTGATGGAAGGCAGAATGGAATCGGAAAGCGGTGTAACGATCTCCTTATCCCTGGTGACAAAGAGGAAGTTGGCGCCGCCGGTCTCCTCCACATAGGTTCTGCTGGCCGGATCAAGGAAAAGGTTCTCGTCAAAACCATTGGCATGGGCCGTCACATTCGCGTGAAGGCTCATGGCGTAATTAAGACCGGCCTTGATGAAACCGGTGCCGCGGGGAGCCGCACGGTCAAAATCGCTGACACACAGGGTGATGGGCTTGGCACCGCCCTTGAAATAGGGACCTACCGGGGTCACAAAGAGCCTGAATTCATACTCCTGAGCCGGCTTGACGCCAATGACCGGGCTGGATGCAAACATATAGGGACGGACATAAAGCGTCGCGCCGCTGCCGTAAGGCGGAACCCAGTCCTGATTGGCCCTGATCACCTGCTCCAGAGCGTCAAGAAATCTTTCCTTGGGGAAGGGCGGCATTTCCATGCGCTTTGCGGAATCGATCATACGCTCCGCGTTCAGGTCCGGGCGGAAGGTAACAATACTGCCATCCGCTGTCGTATAAGCCTTCAGTCCCTCAAAAATCTCCTGACAATACTGTAAGATACCGGCACACTCATTCAGTGTCACTGTCGGGTCCTCTGTCAGACGGCCCTCCTGCCACTCACCGTTTTTGAAGTCAGCAACATAACGCCACTCTGTTGTATGATAAGCGAAACCGATATTACTCCAGTCCAGCTCCTTTTTTCCCATTTCCTAATCATTCCTTTCGTTGCATAAAGACGCTTCTCTTATTCTGTACCGCTTTAACACAGTACATCAAATTTAAAATCCATTATATGCTTTATGGCCGTTAAAATCAATCACTAATTGTATTTTTTCTCTGATAAACTCTGAATAAATATTCAATTCCCTCATGTTCCCGGCGCTGACTCTCGGAGAAAAGCACCCAGTCAGGATCCGCGGAAAGGTCCGGGAACCATGTGTCAGCCTCAAAGGCATGGTCCATAAAGGTAATGTAGGCCCTGTCACAATAGGGCAGCATCTGACGATAGATGCTCTCGCCGCCGATCACATAGACCTCATCTCCCGGTGTATCGGCCGCCGCAGCCAGGGCTTCCTCCACACTGTGGACGATCACAGCCCCCTCCTTTTCATAGGCGGCATCCTTTGTGATCACGATATTTCTGCGGTTTTTAAGAGGCTTTGCCCCCGGAAAGCTCTCCAGGGTCTTTCTGCCCATGATGACGGTTTTGCCCATCGTCGTCGTTCTGAAGAACTTCATATCCTCCGGAATACTGTTAAGCAGACGGTTTTCCAGCCCGATGGCCCAGTTTCTGTCCACTGCCGCGATCAGATTCATCTTCCTTTTCTCCTTATCCTGCCGCATCAGACGGCGATGGGGATATTGGTGATCTGAGGACCGGTCACATAGTCGCCGATGATCAGGTCATCTGTGGTAAAGTCATAGAAATTCCGGATCTCCGGGTTCAATGAAAAGCTCGGCGCGGGATGCTGCTCCCTGCCGATCAGTTCCCGGATCAGCGGGATATGGCGGTCATAGATATGGGCGTCTGCGATGACATGGACCAGCTCGCCCGGAACCATATCGGACACCTGGGCCATCATATGCACCAGGACCGCGTACTGCACCACATTCCAGTTATTGGCCGCCAGGATATCCTGAGACCTCTGATTTAAAATGGCATTCAGTACCAGCCTGCCGTTTTCCGGCACAGAGCCGTCAGGCAGCTTATCCGTCACATTAAAGGTCATGCTGTAGGCACAGGGATACAGATGCATCTCACTCAGGTCCTGATGGACATAGAGATTGGTCATGATCCGGCGGCTGTAGGGATTATGCTTTAAATCATAAAGAACCCTGTCCACCTGGTCCATCATACCTTCCTTATAAGCATGCTTCACACTCATCTGATAACCGTAGGCCTTGCCTATGGAACCATTCTCATCCGCCCACTCATCCCAGATATGACTCTTAAGATCATGGATGTTATTGGACTTTTTCTGCCAGATCCACAGCATCTCATCCGTGGCGCTCTTGATGGCTGTCCGCCTCAGGGTCAGGGCCGGAAACTCTTTGGACAGGTCGTAACGGTTGACCACGCCGAAGCTCTTGATCGTGTAGGCCGGTGTCCCGTCCTCCCAGTGGGGTCTGACCTTCTCCCCCTCCGTACTGCAGCCGTGGTCCAGAATGTCACTGCACATTTTAACAAAAAGCTGGTCTGCTAAGCTCATACTTCCTCCTGTATATCCCGGCTCTCGATCAGGAAAGCCAGGCCTTCTCCGATACTGATCAGAGCCTCATCCGCTGTGATCTCATTACTGACACACAGGCTCTCCCCCCAGTCGACATGGGCCGTTTTCTTAATGCTGTTGATTGTGTTTTTCAAGCCAACACACGAAACGAAGTACCGGACGGGAGATGAACTTAGGTAATATGTTGAACTTGTCCATGAAACCCGTGGATTCATCGACATAACTCTTGTCTTTCAGCTTCAGAAGCTGCAGATTGGCCAGGCTGTGGTCTGCCCGGCTGCCAAGGGCGCCCAGCAGACTGATTTCAGATGCTTCATCCGCGGCCAGGGTACAGGCCAGACGCACGGCGATATCCGTATCCGTATTATCCTTCTCAGGGATAAAGGCGTGTACTTCAAGTCCCACCCTGCCCCGGTATTTATCCAGTATTACCGGAGAAATGGTGTCGAAGTCACCCACCAGATGGTCAAATCTTTCCTTATTATTCGTAGTCGCCCCCACTTTATCCCAAAAGTCGAGGGCGCCGTCCACCACGATCACATGATCGAAGATACGGCTGTTTAAGAAGTCCCGGGCAAAGACCGGATCGATCCGGCCGCCGGTCACGATCAGGATCTTCATACCTTCTCGTACCTTCCCATGATCTCCTTGAAGTTCCTGACATTCTCAGTGATATCACCGCTGAAGATCTTGGAACCGGAGACGAAAACATTGGCCCCGTTCTCGATCAGCATGCCGATATTGCCGGTATCCACACCGCCGTCCACCTCGATATCCGTATCCAGACCGGCCGCGTCAAACTTCGCCCTCAGCTGACGGATCTTGGTCGTCGCCGAAGGAATGTATTTCTGGCCGCCGAAACCGGGATTGACACTCATGATGGTCACCATATCCAGATCCTCCAGCACATAATCCAGGACACATAAGGGGGTGGAAGGATTCAGGGCCACAGCCGCCTTGATGCCGAAGCTGTGGATCAGCTGAAGGGTCCTGTGAAGATGAGGACAGGCCTCCGCGTGTACAGCGATCATATCGGCCCCGGCCTTGACAAAATCCGGGATCAGAAGATCCGGATGCTCGATCATCAGATGCACATCAAAGGGCTTGTCGGTGCAGCCCCTGACGCATTTCATGACCGGCGCGCCGTAACTGAGATTCGGCACAAAGCTGCCGTCCATAACATCGATATGGATCATATCCGCGCCGGCGCGGTCAGCTGTGATGATCTCCTCGCCAAGACGGGAAAAATCCGCCGAAAGGATCGACGGTGATAACTTCAAAGCACGCATATTAATACCTCCTCTGACCGGCCAGAGATTCATAGATCTGCCGGTAGCTCTCGTAACGTTCCCTGCTGATCAGCCCCCGGTCCACCGCGTCCTTGACGGCGCAGTCCGGTTCACTCATATGATTACAGCCATGGAAACGGCATTTCTCAAAGTAAGGGTCAAATTCGGGGAAATTATATTTCAGGTCTTCCTTGTCCCAGCCCTCCAGATAAAGGGTGGAAAAGCCGGGCGTATCCATCAGGTAGCTGTCCTTCCCGATAGCGAACAGCTCCGAATGTCTGGTGGTATGCCTGCCCCGCTGGATCTTCCTGCTGACCCGGCCGGTGGCCATTTCAGCGTCAGGATAGACCGCATTGGTCAGCGACGACTTGCCCACGCCGGAAGGTCCGGCCATGACCGTCGTCTTCCCGGCCAGAAGAGCCTTGAAGGTATCCACACCCTCGCCTGTGCTGACACTGATGGAAATGACCTTGCAGCCGCTGCCGGCATAGACCTGACGCAGCCAGGCGGCCGCCGCCTCATCCACAAGATCATTCTTATTGAAGCAGATGATCGTCTCCATGCCCTGCTGCTGCATGATGAGCAAAAAGCGGTCCAGCAGCCCCAGATTCGGAGCCGGCTGCGCCGCCGCAAAAATGATCACTGCCTGATCCGCATTCGCAACCGCCGGGCGCAGCAAAGTGCTGCGCCTCGGCAGGATTTCTGTAATGTTTCCCTCATGCGCTTCCTCGTCCAGGATCTCCATGTCGACATCATCGCCGACAAGAGGCTTGATCCCCTTCGCCCGGAAGATACCCTTGGCCTTGCATTCGAAAATGCCCCGGCCCTGGACGTGCACGTAGTAGAATCCGGCAATGCCCTTGATAATCTTACCCTTCATGGACGCCCCTTATTGATAGAAGGTTACAGCCCACTCGGACACAAAACTGCCATTGACGTAAAGGGCGACCGTCGCCTCAGAATCAGAAGCAGATGTGATCTTCAGCACAGAAGGTCTGGTTGCCGATGTACAATACTGATTGTAAACATTGGTAGTCATACCGTCCTGAGTCATCTGGATCAGGATCTCACCCTCATAGACCGCATTGCCTTCCTCATCCGTCATGTTTTCGAAAGGATCCGGCACGGTCGTGTAGGTCTCATAGGACTTATTCTGGATACCCAGGCTGACCGTGACGCCGATGGATGTGCCCTTGGCCACACTTGTACCGGCCGTCAGGGACTGTCCCATCACCTGTCCTTCTTCATAATAATCACTGTAGGCCTCACTGGAACCGTCAAAGGTCAGGCCGGCCTCCTCGATCATGTTCTTGGCACTGTCAAGGGTGTAGCCTCTTAAATCCGGCACCTCAACCTTTTCGGTCACCGGTCCCTCGCAGGCGTAAATCGTGATCGTATCACCCTCAGCCACCTGTTCACCGGCTTCAGGATCTGTTTTGATGACTTCATTCTTTTCAATGTCGTCATTCTTCTCAAACTCAAGCGTTACCTTCAGACCCTTGGATTCCAGCTGATCCTGGGCCTGCTGATAATCCTTACCCACCACATCCGGCAGGGCGAAGGTCAGCTTGCCTTCATTGATGTAAACCTTGATCTGAGTATGGCGTTCCACAGGCTCATTCGCTGCAGGAGACTGATCGTAAACCTCACCGACCTCAGCATCCTTGTCATAGCCGTTTTCCACCTGGATACCCAGGCCCAAGCTGTTAAGCGCCTCGGTGGCTTCTTCCCTGGTCATACCCTTCAGGTCCGGAACCAGGATGGAGGTCTCAGACTCGGTTTCTGTCTCGGTAACGGACTCTGTGACCACAGCCTCTGTCTCCGTCGCCTTCTTTGACCTGCCGCTCAGCAGTCCGCTGGCATTGGCGATCAGGTAACCGATGATGATCAGAAGAATGACAAAGCCGATGATACCCAGAACCATCATAAGCTTGGAAAGACCGGTCTCATCATTATCATCGTCATCATTATTATCATAATAGTCGTCGTCAGGAACGATGGCCTTCTTCTTATGATTATTCTCCGTCCGGACAGCCTTTCCGCCGGTCCCGTCAGAAATCTGGCGCTTACGCTGATTCTTGATATTGGCCAGCTCCTTGTCGTCCATGACGATCGTATTGCCTGTCGGCGCGCCGATCTTTACATAGGCGCCGTCCGGCTGGGCCAGAACCTTTCGGAGATCCGCGATCAGCTCCCTGGCGGAAGCGTAACGGTAATCCGGCTTCTTCTGGGTACATTTCAGAATGATCTTCTCAAAGCTGACCGGCAGATCCGGCTCCAGGGTCCTGGGTGAGACCATTTCACTCTGGATATGATGGAGGGCCACAGCCACATTGTTTTCACCCTGGAAGGGAACCTCGCCTGTGACCATTTCATACATGGTGATACCCAGAGAATAGATGTCGCTCTTCTCATCACTGTAGCCGCCCCTGGCCTGCTCCGGAGAAATGTACTGGACCGTTCCGGCCGCCGTGGTGGTGATGGTCTGGGAGTCCGCCTTCTTGGCGATACCGAAATCCGTGATCTTCACCTTGCCGTCCCTTGACATGATGATATTCTGGGGCTTGATATCCCTGTGGAAGATCCCCTTGTCATGGGCCGCGCCGAGTCCCTGGGCGATCTGAACGGAGATGTTCAGGGCCTCCTTGACGTCCAGCTTGTGCTTCATTTCTATATAGTTTTTCAGTGTAATGCCTTCCACCAGCTCCATGACGATGAAATGGGTGCCCATTTCCGCGCCTACATCATAGACACTGACGATATTGGGATGAGAAAGACCGGCCGCTGACTGGGCCTCATCCCGGAACTTTTTAACGAATGTGTCGTCCTCGCTGTATTCAGCCTTCAGGACTTTGACAGCAACGTACCTGCCAAGCTCTTTGTCTTTTGCCTTGAAGACGTCGGCCATACCGCCGGACCCGATCTTCTCTATGATCTCATATCTGTTCTTAAACAAGGTACCTGCTTCTATCATTCGTTCACCTCCTCCAGTTCAGGATCGATCACTATTGCTGTAATATTATCGAGGCCGCCGTTTTCCCTGGCCGTCTCAATGAGTTTTTCTGTCACTGTGACGACGTCCCCCTGGCTGAGCATTTGCCGGAGCTGATCGTCTTCTATCATATTTGAAAGACCGTCACTGCACATAAGAATGCGGTCTCCCTCATAAAGATCCACCTCAAAAAAATCCGCTTCCACATCACCGGAAGCGCCGACAGCCCTGGTGATCACATTCTTCCTGGGGTGGTTGCGGGCCTCCTCAGGGGTGATCTCATGGGCTCTCACCATAGCCGCAACATAGGAGTGATCCTCAGTCACCTGGTTGATCTCCTCCTGGCTGACCAGATACAGGCGGCTGTCACCCACATTGGCCACATAAAGCTGGCGGCCCTCAATAAAGGCGGCGACCAGCGTGGTCCCCATACCGCCGAAACGCTCAGGATCCTCCTGAGCCTTGTCCAGCACCCGCTGATTGGCCTCACGAATACCTTCGTTGACCACGTGGATCAGATTACGGTCCTCGGTGCCTGACGCAAATTCCAAAAATGTACTGATAGCAAAACGCGCCGCGTAATCGCCGGCCTTATGGCCGCCCATGCCGTCGGCGACAATGAACAGATTCGGAAAGGGTCCGACAGGATCAGTTGAAACGTAGCAGACATCCTGATTTACCTTGCGGACACAGCCGATATCCGTTTTAGCGAAAGCCTGCATATGATCACTCCTTCTCAGATATCCTGTCCATATAACTTTTTCTCAATTGTCCACAGGCAGCCTGAATATCCCTGCCCATTTCCCTTCTAATAGTAACATTTCTGCCATATTTTTCAAGACTGTTTTTGAATTTCAGAACCGCCTCGGTTTCTGACTGGGTAAAAGCCCTTTCCTTGATGGGGTTCACCGGGATCAGATTGATATGGCAGTTCAGCCCCTTTAAGAGGGCGGCCAGAGCCGCTGCGTCCTCCGGGCTGTCATTGACGCCCCGCACCAGACTGTACTCAAAGGTCAGCCTCCGGCCGTTTTTCTCAAAGTAAGCCCGGCAGGCCTGAAGGATCTCTTCTATAGAATAGGTATTGGCAATGGGCATCAGCTCACGCCTTTTCTCATCATTGACCGCATGCAGAGAGATGGCCAGGGTGATCTGCAGCCCCAGCTCAGACAGCTCATAGATCTTAGGGACGATACCGCAGGTGGAAACCGTCACATTTCTCTGGCTGATATTCAGGCCCTCCGGTCCGGTCAGCAGACCGATAAAGCGGACCAGGGCCTCATAGTTGTCCAGAGGCTCTCCCGAGCCCATGACCACGACATTAGAGATACGAAGACCGGTATCCTTCTGAATACGGTAGATCTGGTCCAGCATCTCTCCGGCCGTCAGGTTTCTTGCCAGCCCGTCCAGGGTGGAGGCGCAGAACCTGCAGCCCATCCGGCAGCCCACCTGGGAGGAGATACAGACCGAATGCCCATGCTTATAGTGCATCAGCACGCTTTCGATCACATGGCCGTCCCGCAGGCGGAAAAGGTAT
>CADAIF010000073.1 GCA_902787905.1 uncultured Lachnospiraceae bacterium | reverse complement strand
GAAATATCCAGAGAAGCCACAGGCTCATCTGCAATGATCAGCTCCGGATCGACCATAAGGCTCCGCGCGATTGCCACTCGCTGACGCTGACCGCCGGAAAGCTCGGATGGCAGTTTGTCAAGCAGGTCTTCAGACAATCCGACATCCGACATCATCTGCCGCAGATGCGCTTCATGGCCGGCTCCACCCTTGAGTTTTCCTGTAATTCTGAGCGGCTCCTCGATGATCTTGCGGATGGTCATCCTCGGATTTAAGGCCGCCGCATTATCCTGGAAGATCATCTGGATCCTCCCCTGCCCATGATAAAGCACTTCTCCGCCTGTCGGACGGTAGATACCGGAAAGCAGTCTGGCAATGGTGGATTTTCCGCATCCGGTCTCGCCGACCAGGCCAAAGATCTCGCCTTTTCTAATGCCAAAAGACACATCATCGACAGCTTTGATCGTCAGACGGCGGCTGATCTTGAAGTACTGTTTCAGATGTCTTGCTTCAATGATATATTCCGAAGCATCGTAAGTATCCCTGCCGCTTTGATGTTCATGGGAAAGGCCATGGGTATAGGCCGTCTGTTCATGACGCAGGTCTTCTCTCCATGCAGCTCTGTCAATCTTCGGCGCCCGGGGATCAAGCAGCCATGTGGCCGCCTGATGGGTCTCGGATATCTGAAACATTGGCGGCTGTTCTTCGTAATCGATAGCAAGGGCAAAGGGATTTCTCTCTGCAAAGGCATCCCCTTTCAGCGGCGACCAGGCATTATCATTTCCGGTTTCGCTTCGGGAGGGAGTCAGCAGGGAAGGCGGCATCCCCGGAATCGACCTTAAGATACCGTCCTTTCCTGCTAACGAAGGCATCGCCTGGAGGAGTCCCCATGTATATGGATGTCTTGGGTCATAAAAGACATCTCTTGCAGTCCCGATCTCTGCGATCCTGCCTGCATACATCACCGCAACCCGGTCTGCGATACGGGCAATCGCACCAAGATCATGGGACACAAAAACGATGGCTATTCCCGTTTCATCCCTGATCTTCAGAAGCAGATCCAGTATTTTCGCTTCTACCGTCACATCAAGAGCGGTTGTCGCCTCATCCGCAAACAGAATCCGGGGTTCGCCGGCAAGGGCGGCAGCCAGCACGCACCGCTGCCGCATACCGCCGGAAAAATAATGCGGCTGCAGGTCAAAGCGTTCCTCCGGATGATCGATCTCCACCATTCTGAGCAGTTCAATTGCCCGGGCTCTTGCCTCCTGCTTAGTCATTTTCCGGTTCTTGTGCAGGACTTCTGTAATCTGCTTTCCTATAGGGATCGTCGGATTGAGGGATGTCAGTGGATCCTGGAAGATCATGGCCATGGTCCCTTTACGAAGATCACGCATTTCACGTTCTTTGCTGTGGGTAATATCTTTGCCGTCCACAAGGATCCTGCCATCTCTGATCCTGCCGTTTTTAGGGAGAAGATGCATCACGGACTGGCACAGCACGGTTTTTCCGCAGCCGGATTCGCCGGCAAGGCAGAGAATCTCTCCAGCTTTTACACTGAAGGAAACGCCCCGAACTGCAGCGACTTCGCCCAGCGGTGTGTCAAAACTGACCGAAAGCCGGTCCAGTTCTAAAATATGCTCTGACATGATGCTTTCTCCTCCACTCTGTTATTATCTGGTGATCGTCCATTCCTCGATATTCCACATAACGCCGACAGCATGATGACCGAGAACTCTGGTGGTGTCCAGTCCATCGACAGCAGATGTGCCTACATAGTTGCCGTCAAGATACGCAACGAGGAGTACACCCGGATTTTTGGCATAGGCCTTCTCGAATTCGCCATAAGCTGCCTTACGTTCTTCCTCTGTTCTTGCATGACGGCCTTCCTCAAGATATTTGTCAACTTCTGCATTTGAATAATGCATGGTATTGTTACTGGCATCTGTAACGAACTGTTTGTAAGCCATATCCGGGTCAAACTGGGTAGCATAGCCAGCAAGGAAACCGTTATAGCCTGCCTGCCAGTCAAACTTGGTCACCAGCACGACTTCCATCTCGACACCGGCCGCTTTGAGCATATTGGACATCATGTTGGCAATATCCACACGCTCTTCCTCATAATCTCTGGTCTGGATGGTAAAATGGAATTTCTGACCGTTCCTCTCATAGATACCGTCATCACCTTTGACCCAGCCAAGCTTATCCATCTCTTCAGCAAACTTCTCAAGATCATAGCTGTAGATATCAGCTTCAGGATCTGTGCCCAGCGGATTCAGCTGGATCGGGCTGTAAGCAGTACATCCCTGGCCATTAAGCACGCCGTTTACGATGGCATCCTTATCCAGTGCGTAATTAAGTACGCCGATGGAATCCGCATTTTCCTTCCAGAAATCAGAACTCATATCCATGGATGCGCCTCTGTAGTCTGCAGTTGTGAAATCCCAGGATTTATAGCCATCCTGTCCGCGGAATGTTGCGGCATAGTTGGCATTAAGCCATGCAAGATCAGCTTCGCCGGACTGGAGCATAGTCGCTTTGGTGCTCTCAACTGCAACTGTCTTATAGATAATGCGGTCTATCTTCGGCACATTCTTGTAATAATCTTCATTTTTAACCAGGGTGATCATGCCGCCCGTAGTATCCCAGTTGTCAAATTTGTAGCGGCCGGTGCCGACCGGTGCCTGGTTAAAGGCTGTGGTATTTATATCTTCACCTTCAAGCAGGTGCTTCGGTACGATACCGATCGTGAAATAATCCAGCATTGCTGCGTCATATTGGCTCATCTTGATCACAACAACACCGTCCTCCGGAGATGTTACGCTCTCGATATCCTGATAATCACTGCGCAGAGAGGTTGAAAGGTTCTCATCCCTGGTCAGTTCTTCATAGGTGAAGATAACATCATCTGCGGTAAAAGGCTCACCGTCATGCCATTTGACATCGCTTCTGAGATTAAAGGTATAAGTCAGGGTCTCTTCGTCAAATGTATAGCTCTCTGCCAGCTCTTCGACCGGCTGTCCATTGGCATCATAGGTCATAAGACCTGAGAAAATAATATCTGTGATCTCATCATGATTGGTCAGCAGAGGGTTGATCGTACTCTCATTCTCGCCCGCATAGACCAGTGTATTGGACAGATCAGAAGCATCTGCTGCCGTGCCGGCCGCCTCTGTCTCCTGGGCTTCACTCTCTGCAGCTTCTGTTTCAGCAGCCTTGGTCTCTGCCGGTTTGTTCGCTGAACTGCCGCCGCAGGCTGCAAGACTCATAGCCATTGCTCCGGACAGCACAAGTGCTGACAATAAACGTGCTTTTTTCATTTTTGTTTCTCCTCCTATAAAAAAAAGGTTTTTATATAATACCCGGGCGCCGGTTGGTCTCCTTGCGCAGGTAATTACCAAGATTCGTGATGCACATGAGGGTAACGATCAGGAAAAGACCGGGGATCACGATCACCCACCATGTATTTAAGATCAGGGCCCGGTTTGCCAGGGACAGCATGGACCCCCAGGACAGCTTGTCGATCGGAAGGCCAAGGCCCAGAAAACTGAGGGTCGACTCCGTGGTAATGCAGGAGCCGATGCTTGATACGATGACGAACATGATCGACGAAAGAAAGTTAGGGATCAGGTGCTGCCACATCACATACAGCAGACGGCCGCCGCTGCATCTGGCATAGAGGACATATTCCGTATTGCGGATCTGACGCACCTCACTGCGAACGATCCTCGCCAGTCCAAACCATCCGGTAACACCGATAATGATCGACAGTGAAATAACATTTTGCATCGGGAATACGGCCGACAGGATCAGGATAAAAAGGATCGACGGAATACTTCCCAGCATCTCAGTCAGCCGCATCATGACGCTGTCGATCTTTTCCGGAACGATGCCATTGACCGTCCCGTAAATGATCCCGATCACTGAAAGGATCGCCGTACCGAGAAGGCCGATGATGATCGATGTCCTGCCGCCGAAAAACATGATGGAATAAAGGTCCCTGCCCAGATAATCCGTCCCGAAATAGAATTCGGCATTCGGCGCCTCGCTGATATGGTCATAGTAGAGCATGGACGGGTCATGATTGGCGATGACTGGTGCAAATATGCAGCATAAAATGATCATCGACAGAATAACCATGGAAACGAACGGTTTACCCTTGATCCATGCTCTGAATCCGGTTCTCTTTTTAACAGCCTCGCAGGTGCGCCAGCCGGCACCGACAATCCTGAATGGGGCATTATTCATTGGTTCATTTACCATCTGACCGCCTCCATATCTTTCATTCTCGGATCGATCTCCTCGTTGATGGTCTGGGCCACATATCCAGAAAAAATGACCAGCGCGCCGGTAATCAGTACATCGACCATCAGCAGATTATAATCGTGGTATTTGGCACTTTCCACCGCCAGATTACCTATGCCGGGATAATTGAAAACAGACTCAACGATTACAGTCCCTCCTGTGATATGGGGTACGGATATGGCCATGATGCTGACAATGGTTGGGGCTACATTTCTAAGGCAATGCCCCACCACAATCTCCCCTGGCGTACAGCCCTTGGCTCTGGCCAGCAGAACATAATCCTTGCGGATTTCATCCAGCAGCTTGTTACGGATCATGTAGCCGTAGTACCACAGATGTGTTGCGACCATCACCGTTAACGGCAGGATCATATGACGTATCCTGTTCAACAGATCAGCCTGTTTGCCAACATCATAGGCACCGCTGCTTGGCAGCAGGCCAAGATTGACACTGAAGATCAGCACCAGCACTACGCCCAGGAAGACTGTCTTCATGAAGGGCACAGATTAAGGCAAGGATAACTGCCAGAGCAAATACCAGTATGTAAGCCAGAAGGCCCAGCGTCAGGGTATTGCCGATCAGCGGCCGGATGACCTGCATCACAGGCATTTTGTATTTAAAGGACAGGCCGAAGTCTCCATGAAAGGCGCCTGTGATCCACCGCACATACTGGGTAACCATACCGGCGTCCAGGCCCAGCCGGACCCGGGCCGCATCCTTCTCGGCATCTGTCATATTTTCCAGAGCATCGCCGTAAAATGACTGCAGCGGATCGCCCGGAGCCAGTCTGGCCAGCACAAATACGACAACGGAAAGAATAAACATCACAGCGATAAACAGCAGGATGCGGATCAGTATTTTTCTTAGTATCGGATGATCTTCTTTCATCAGTCTTTACTCCTTGGTCTTAATGCCGGAAAATGCTGTCCAGTGAGGCATATCTGAAGACGAAAGTGCTTCCGGAAGTTCTGTAACCTTAATGTCTTTAAGTCCTGCCCGCTCGTAAACATCGGTATAATCCTTTCGGTCGCCGCCGCGGAGCGGGAAGTCGATCTCTTCTCCATAGATCTCAGAGATCTGCCCGCAGCTCATATCCATCATTCTCATGAAGGAAATAACCTTGCCGCCGGGTTTTAAGATGCGGATCCATTCCCTGACAGCAGCCTCCGGATCCGGCAAAGTCCACATAACTCTGCAGTTAATGACTGCATCAAAAGTGTCATTTTCATAGAAGATCTTTTCGCATGGGCACTGGTCATATCGGATATCGAGATGTCTGATCTTTGCTTTTCTTTCTGCGATTGCAAGCATTTCTTTCGAGATATCAATACCGGCTGTTTCATAGCCCAGCCCTGCGGACAGCATGGCCAGGAAACCGGTTCCGGTCCCAACGTCCAGGATACAGCCTGCGCCGTTTAATCCGATCAACTGATCCAGTTCCTTCGCCCAGAGTTTCAGATCCTCTGTATCATGTTCTTCATCAAAGCCTGCAGATCGCTCATCCCAGTAGGAAGCAATCAGGTCCTGCGTTTCTTTTTTTACTGTCATCTTTGTATACCTCATCCCTTGTTTCCCTTTTGCACGACCTGTCAGAAAACAAAAAAAAGGCACACCGATCTTTTCATAAGATCAGTGCACCTTCAATGTGCATTTATGACAATATTCAGTTATTTCATATCCTTCTATTCAAGTTTGGCCGTCAGTTCTGTGGATATTTCAATATCCGCGATCCGCTTCTACAGATCAGAATCAAGTTATTTATAACATATGCTTTCTGCTTTGTCAATATGTCATAGATGGCCGTCCCCAGTGACACATTGACACGCCTGTACAAACCTCTGCTTCATCCTGCGGATCTTTTCCAGATCATCCCGGGCCATCTGGGACGGAAATCTTTGACAGATATCCGCGCGCAGACGCTCACAGGAAAGCCACGACTTCATCATGGCATCGAGCGCATCTGTCCTGAGTTGATAGACGCCGGCAATTTCCAGTCCGATGGACTGTTCCCGCATTGCAGGCACATTATTGGGATCATATCTCAGGATTTCACTGCATATCCGGAATGCTTCCTCAAGCAGCCCCGGCACCCGATTAAACAGGGTCTTTTCAGCCGACGGATCATTGACATACAGACCGGCCAGCCTGTCTGTGGCAATGGCCTTCTCCAGCATGATCTCCCAGTCACCTGACCGGCCCCAGCCCTCATCAAAGATGGTCAGCGCCTTCTCCAGCCACCGGGCTGCCAAAGCCGTATCCCCGCCGTTCTGAGCAGTTTCTGACTCCCGGATGCATTCATAGAATGCCTTCTTCGGATCGCCGCTGCCTGAAAATGCCCTTCGTCTGGCAATGATCTCTCCGGCTTCATCTGTTTTGCCTGCCCGGATGAGATAGTCCGCCAGATGGTCATAATTGACGGCCAGGGTGTCCAGAAACAGTTTGCGGACAGGAAGGAACTGAAGCTGCTCAACAGGGCCGGCCTTCGTCTCCATATAGGCGGCCAGCTGCTCAGCCTGCCTGCAGCTTTCCCTTGCATAGTACAGCCCCGCTTCCACCTGGCCGTCCCGCATACAGGCATCGCTCATATAGCTTCGGACTTTCGATTCATTAATGACCAGAAAAGCGGCATCCGCCATAGTTTCCTGCGGCATCTGCCCGATATATTCAAACATTTTTTCCGCATGTTTTATGACCATATCAGTCTCGCCGGCCTCCAGATATTTCTGCAGGCTGACCTCAAGCTCTTTATAGGCCTCTCCGGCATCGCACGTTTCGATCAGCCTGTTCAGCCAGTAGAAAGACCATTCATAATTACGGTCCACGCCGTTTCCGATAAAGTACCTGTCCTTCAGCTCCCGCATGGCCGGCCTGTAACCCTCCTGAGCCGATGCCGTCACCAGTCCGATGCCCCGGTCATTATCCTTTTCTACCAGAATGCCGCCAAGATAAGCCAGTCCCATCAGATACTTTTCCTCTGCGGACATATCTTTCACCCTGCGTCCGCCCAGGATGGCCGTGCACAGACGGCCCGCATCCTCCGGGGAGATGCAGCAGTAATCCGGCAGTCCTAAGGCCTCCTGCCAGCCCTCTTCTGTCGGAAGCATGCGGACGGCCACGATGGCTTTCCTAAGACGCATGGCCTCCGGCAGTTCGATCCGCCGCACATAGTTGGCCTCGCCGTCCGCTGCAGCCTTCAGGACATTCGGCGTCATGGCCAGGAGGAACAGGTCACTGCTCCTTAAGGCCTCCAGGATGGACTGGTCATAGGCGATCCCGCCGACCAGATGCTCGTCATACCAGATGGCGATGTCGTAATTCTCCTCATCGCGGTGGATCATCTTCATCAGGGCCTGGGCCAGAGCCCGGTCCGCCTTCCGGTAGCTGAGGAAGATCTTCCTGCGAAAAGCACGAATGACCCGCCCACGCATCTCATCCGTGACCAGGTACATATCCAGCATTGTTCTTATTTTTTCCTGATAAGGGATCTCCGTACTGCTGCCCTGAAACCAGGTCAGATACTGCACTCTCCCGAAGATCGCCTCAAAGCGGCCAATGGGTACATTCTCAAGCCATATGGGCAGGACCGGTATCTTTTCCGCCTGTGCCCTTCTAAGAAGGGCTCCTACCTTTTCCGATGAGGACGCCAGTAAACCGCCGCTGATCAGAACCACGATCAGCTGGATGCTGTCCGGCCGGTCCGGGCAGCTGTCCGCATCATCGGCATCGTAATAGTAGATGGCGCAGTCCTTCATCTGAAGCAGTGCGTTGTTCAGTTCATTTTCCACAAAATCCAGCTGACTCTTGTGGAAATACAGCAGGATCCTGCCCCGCCCCGCCGGCGAAACATTCAGCCTTGTTCTCAGTTTAAGAGCCATACCCTTATCCTCACATATCTGAATTATTGATTGTATCCGCGTTCACCTGTCTCATGGCCCGGTACTGCCTGATGAACTGCGAAATGATCTCCGCTTCGGATAGCGCAGCCGAATCCTCACTCCACATGGCCGCGGCGCTGCCGATGATATGGGCCGTGTGGTCAAGGGCTGTGCCTCTGTTGCTGTTCCACATCTTTAGGGTCCAGTTTTCCAGCAGGTCGTTGATGGTGTAATCATTGTCGTGGACATTGAAGTTTCTTTCCGAGGGTACGTAGTAGAGATAATAGGAATTGCAGATCAGGATGTCAAAGCCTTCCGCCTGCAGGTCCGGTACCGATGCACGCTCCGCCTGCCTGGCGGCGGCAACTTCCGGGTCCCGGGCGTCGCCGTCCCAGCTCCAGTAGGTCACCTGGATTTCCTTGTCCAGGCCGGATATATTCTCCTTTGTCAGCAGATCATTCCACATCCGGACGATGAAGCCCTTATCCCTCATATAGGCTGACATGCTGCGGATATAGGCGGTTTTATCCGCCTCCGAACCGGAAAACAGTTCGTCGCAGCCTATGTGAAAGTACCTGCAGCCCTCAAAAAGCGCCGCATATTCGTCGTAAAGCGTCTGCACGAAACGGAGGGCGGAAAGCGGCGTGATGTCCAGCTCCCCGGGCCAGGAATATCTGGAAAAGGCAAGGGAGTTCACGTAATCCCTGCCAAACTGATGCTCCGCCAGCCGGAAGAAGCCTTCCATATGGGCCGGCGCCTCGATCTCCGGAATGATCTCCACGCCGCGGTCGGCAGCATAGGCCAGGATATTCCGGATCTGCCCGGCAGATAAAAACCTTTTGCCGGTCTGCGGGTTTAAGAAGCTCCCGTCCGGCAGATGCTCTGCCGTATCCTCCGTCTGCCCGAGGTAGGCGCAGGCCACGCCGACGTTCTGATCATCTGTCAGATGCAGCTGCAAAAAGGCGCCTTCCTGCCCGGCCAGGACATCGATCAGGCCCTTAATGGTCTCGACCGGATAGTACCGCCGGGCGCAGTCAAAGATCATGCCGGACTGCAGACCGGAGGGCCGGCAGTTGTGGTTATTGAGAGAAGCAGTCATGGTGTCACCATCCTATTCTTTCCGCTTGTTTAACAGTATTATAACACCCCCTGTCACTTCCCGAGAAATGTATGCGATATTATTTTCACTTTTTTCATTTTCCCTCTTGACATTCTGCCTGGCATGTATTATTGTACTAAGTAGTTAATACAACAATACAATAATACAATAACACAAAGGAGGTGCCTCATGAAATGGCAATTTAAGCCCGGGCTGCCGATCTATCAGCAGCTCGTATCCATCATGAAGAATTCCATCGCCAACGGTACCTACCCTGCAGGCGCCAAGCTTCCGCCGGTCCGCGAGATCGCCATGGAAGCCGGCGTCAATCCCAACACCATGCAGCGTGCCTTTGCCACGCTGGAACAGGAGGGACTGCTTTACAGCGTCAGGACCAGCGGCAGATTTGTTACGGAGGATCAGAATATGCTGAATAATTTGAGAAAAGACCTGAGCGGCGACTATATCAGAGAGCTGGTCTCCCAGCTTACACAGCTCGGAATGAGCCGGGAGGAAATCCTGGCCGCGGTTTCCGAATGGATTCAGAAGGAGGATAAGTAATATGGCAATCTTTGAATGCAGACAGCTGACCAAGCGTTATGGTTCCACAACAGCACTTGACCATATCGATCTGAGCCTTGAACCGGGCAGGATCGTCGGTCTCTTAGGTCCCAACGGAAGCGGAAAGACCACACTGATCAAGCTGGCCGCCCGCCTTTTGACCCCCAGTTCGGGACAGATCCTCATTGACGGCGAGGTTCCCGGACCGGAAACCAAGGCAATGATCTCCTATCTGCCGGACAGGGAGTTTCTGCCGGAGTACATGAATACCCGCCAGCTTCTGAATCTATATCAGGACTTCTACGCCGACTTCGTACCGGCAAGGGCCGAGGAAATGCTGAGCAGCCTGGACATCCGACCGAACATCCCGGTCAGGAAGCTGTCCAAGGGCACACGGGAAAAGGTTCGTCTTATCCTGACCATGAGCAGGGACGCAAAGGTTTACATGCTGGATGAGCCCATCGCCGGCGTCGATCCGGCGGCCCGCGACTACATCTTAAAGACCATCATCGGCAATTATGAGCCGGAAGCCCTGGTCCTGATCTCCACACATCTGATCTCGGATGTGGAGTCGGTTCTGGACGAAGCGGTCTTCCTGAAGGAAGGACACATTGTTCTGCATAAATCTGTGGATGAGATCCGTGAAGAGCACGGCATGAGCGTGGACGACTATTTCCGCGACGTCTTCCGCTGCTGAGATAAATCTAAAGGAGGATTATAGTTATGGGAAAACTTCTTAAATTCGAACTTCAGTCAGGTTCACGCCTGCTCCTGCCGCTTTACATCGCGGCCATCATTCTCTCCGCTCTGACGGCGGCCACCATTAAAACAACCATGGAAAGCATCGGCGCGGTCACCTTCATCGTCGGCCTGATCAATGTCCTTTACGTGGTCGTGATCATCGCCATTGCGGTCGTCACCTCCATCATGATCGTTCTGCATTTCCAGCGCAACCTGATGGGCAGTCAGGGCTATCTGATGTTCTCTCTGCCGGTCACCACTGGTGAGCATATCTTCGCCAAGGCCCTGGGCGCCCTGATCTGGACGATCCTTTCCATCATTGTTTCGGGCATCACCCTCTTTATCCTGCTCACCTTCGGCCAGGATTCCGTTGCGGAAGCCTTTGAAGCATACCGCTACGCCATGTCGGTCTTCGGCCAGCTTGTCCGGGAAAACATGCTCACGACCATTCTTCTGGTCTTCCTGTTCATCGCCGCGATCATCGGCTCCATCATGAAGTTTTACGCTTCCATCGCGGTCGGTCACCTGTGGGGCAGCCACCCCATCATGGGCGCTGTCATCGCCTACATTGTCTTCGGCATCATCGAATCCAACCTGTTCTTCTTATGCGTCACCGTCTCCAAACGATTCCTTGACGCCATCGACCTCATGATCGAGTCGGAAACCCTGCCGCCGGTCGCTGCAGGCACCTTCCTGGCTATTGCCGTGGTCTACACTCTGATCTACGGCTTTATCACCTGGTTCGTGCTTGATAAGAAGCTGAATCTTGAATAATGGCATCGAATATAAAGATACCCCGGAAAGGTCAGACGGCCCTTCCGGGGTTTTACTATGTTCCCTGTTTAATTGTTACTTCACTGCCTTGTTCAGCAGCTGCATGGTCTTTTTGCCCACGGCGCTTTCACCGCCGAAGACATAACCTGTTTTGAAGTCATTCTTGTAGTCCTTCGCAAAGGAAGCGTTTGTCGATGCCTTATCATCCGCCAGGACCAGGACAGCGCCTTTGTGTCCGCAGAAGGCCGCCCCGGCCAGGGCATCCGGATAGTTCTGAGATGTCGCCACGCCCATGCCGTCGATGTTCATGCCCAGGTTCTTAATCCCGTAGGTCGCGATCTTTGCCGATGTTTCGACACCGTTTTTGCCTGCCAGACGGGCTGTGATCTCAAACTTACCCCATTTCAGATTATCTTCCACATATTCTTTCACTGCGGCGGTACCGCCCACAATGATGATCTTCTTGATGCCGCATTTCCTGAGGGCGTCCTTTACCTCCCTGCTGAGACTTTCGCCATTGTCCGCCAGCAGGATGGGCATCTTATTGGCGTAAGCCAGAGGTGCCACGGAAAGGGCATCCTTGAAGGACCTGTTGGTGGCAATGATGGCTGTATCAGACCAGTTCCCTTTACCCTTCAAAGCCAGCTCGGCACTGGTTCCGGAGCTGGTCTGACCAAAGACACGCTCCGGCTTCGGCATTGTCTTTGACGCGTTCTCGATCTGCGTTAACACGTTATCGCTGACGGCAAAGGTGCCGCCGGCCACATAGATGGTCTTGGGAGCAAGTCTTACCAGCTCATCTTTGGCCTGTTTGGAGAGGTTCTTTCCGTCTGTCAGAATGACCGGTGCGTCATAGAGGCCGGCCAGGCCTGCCGCTGCCAGAGCATCTTTAAAACCGGTTCCCGTGGCCACGATCACGGTGCCCTTTTTCTTTGTGAATCCGGCTTTGACGATCGCCTGCATGGTATCGTATCTTCCCTGACCAAAGAGACGCTGCCAGGTCTTTTTCTCCTGTACCGGCTTCTCTTCAGTTTCGGTTTCGGTCTCCCTTTCTGTCTCCTTTTCCCTGACCTTCAGCAGCGATGGCAGGCTTTCACCGGAGTAAACGGGGTTGCTGACAACACACATATAGAGTCTGCCGTTCAGGCTTAAGCCGGCCTTCACCTTCAGGGTATTGCTTTGGGCGCCTTTGCCCGTTGCATTGACCCACTGATTCCGACCAGGTTCCTGATACTTCCACTGGTAGCTGAGATTTGACCCTTCGGCCCTGACCTTAAATGTGACCGTCTCGCCATCTGCAGCGTCCACATCACCTGTCTGATCCAGGATCTGGGGTATACCATAGCTCACTTTTAAAACAGCAGCCGGCGACTCTTCTCTGCCATGGGGGTTGGTCACGATACACTTGTACTGATTATCGTTCATGTCCATCAGGGCAGTAAAGTGGAGGGTATCCGTCGTACAGTCCTCTTCGGTGCAGTTGACCCAGCTGCCGCCTTCAGCCTTTTTCATCCACCGATAGGTCAGATCATCGCCGACGGCCTCGATAAAGATTTCCACATTGGATCCCTCGG
>CADAIF010000072.1 GCA_902787905.1 uncultured Lachnospiraceae bacterium | reverse complement strand
ACCACAGAGACATCAAAAGCGTCTGCGGCGGTCAGAGGCGTATCATTCTCATGGAAAAGAAGCCTCGGCTCATAGCCCTCCGGATAATCTCTGGTCTGGCCTGTGCACTCCAGACCGCGGTCCAGCATATCCCTGGTGGTGTAGACATTGTGAGGCGCATAGCGGTCACTGGACCTGTAGAAGACCTCGCCGCCGTAGGAGGAAAGACCGCTGATGGTATTGATGCCTTCATTTTCGATTCTCTCCTTGGCGAAGGAGGACTGACCGAAGTGAACGTAAATGGCATTATTGTCATTGGCAAAATCGATATAGTAATGACGGGCGCTCCGGATGGAACCGACCTTTTCAAGGCCGCTGGTATCCTGGAAGACAGCCATAAGACGGGTAATGCCCCCCTCTACCCTGGCTTCGTAGATCATTTCAGCCTGGCCGACATCCGACTGGGGCAGAGCGTCATAGATATTATTGATCATGATGGCGAAGGGCCGCTTTAAGCCGATCTCCTCACTGACAGGCAGACCTGTCAGGTAACTGTACATCATGCCCTCTTCCAGGGGTGTCTTGCCGGCCTCGGTCTCGGTTTCTGTCTCAGTTTCCGTTTCAGTCTGTTCTGTGACAACCACAGATTCAGTCTGGGCCTGGGTTTCTGTTTCCACTTCCTTTTTGCCGCAGCCTGCCGCGCAGAGAGCTGCCGTCAGTCCTACCACTGTCAGTAAAGCATACTTTTTCATAAATATCTTCCTCCTAAAATCAGCGCTTAAGACCGGTAAGGTCCATGATCTCGCGCTGTTTTTCTTCCATGATCAGACGTTCGTCTTCTTCCATATGGTCAAAGCCGAACAGATGCAGCATGCTGTGGGCCACCAGAAAGCCCAGCTCCCGCTGCCGGGAATGTCCGTAAAGCTCGGCCTGTTCAATGACCTTCTCCACGGAAATGATGATATCTCCAAGAAGGAGTTCCCCTGTATCCGGGTCAAAATAGTCCTCTGCCGGCGCCTCCTCAAGAAAGGCAAGATCCCCCGGCGTTTCAAACGCCATCATGGGGAAGGAAAGGACATCTGTCGGCCGGTCGATCTCCCGGTAGTCCCGGTTGATCTCGGCAATGGCGGCATTGTCCGTCAAAAGCACATTGACCTGTGCCTCATAGGGGCAGGCAAGATGATCCAGCGCAGCCTCAACTACCCTGTTTATCACTTCTTTTTCGTCTATTTCCAGAGAGATGTCGGTCTCCCTTTCGATGATGATCTGCATCAGCAGCTCTCCTCTTTTCATACTGTTCATAGGCGTCAACGATCCTCTGGACCAGCGGATGACGGACAACGTCCTTACTGGTCAGCATGCAGACGCCGATCTCGGGAATACCTGCCAGAACCTTTAAGGATTCATCCAGACCGGAAATCTGTCCGACGGGCAGATCCTTCTGGCTCTGGTCGCCGGTGATGATGGCCTTGGAACCGAAGCCGATACGGGTCAGGAACATTTTCATCTGGGCAGGGGTGGTATTCTGGGCCTCATCCAGAATAATGAAGGCATTATCCAGTGTGCGGCCGCGCATATAGGCCAGCGGCGCCACTTCGATCAGACCCTTCTCCATGTTTTTCTGGAAGGTCTCCGCCCCCATGATCTCATAAAGGGCGTCATAAAGCGGACGCAGATAAGGATCGATCTTACTTTGCAGGTCGCCGGGAAGGAAACCCAGTTTTTCACCTGCTTCAATGGCCGGCCGGGTCAGGATGATCCGGTTCACTTCATTATTCCTGAAGGCGGTAATGGCCATTGCCATGGCCAGATAGGTTTTACCGGTACCTGCAGGGCCGACGCCGAAGACGATCATTTTATCCCGGATGGCCTCCACATAGGCCTTTTGGCCTGCAGTTTTCGGTGTGATGGGCTTGCCGCCGATGGTATGGCAGATCAGCTGTTCATAGAGTGCGGATACATTGGCCTGCTTGTCGTCCATGACCTGGGCAATGGTATAGCTCACATTCTGTTCGGTCAGGGCGTGGCCGTTCAGCGAAAGCGTGATCAGCTGGGTAAGGACAGAAAAGGCCCGGTCCGTCTGCTGCTCGCCGCCGATGATCTTCAGAGAACCTCCCCGGGTCAGGATCGTGACATTCAGTGAGCGTTCAATCATTTTAATGTAATGGTCACAGGCCCCGAAAACATTCCGGATATGTTCGGAAGGCACATCTATGATCTCTTCTTTGACGGACATGCCTGGTCCCCCTTTCATAAACACCTTGTTTTATTCTATCACTTCTTTTATTAAGTAACAAGACTGTAAAAAGAAAGAGCCATAACGGAGTACGTTATAGCTCTTGGCTGTCATAACACAAAAAATAGTCTTATTTATACTTGCGCTTTCTGGCGGCCTCAGACTTTTTCTTGCGTCTTACGCTCGGTTTCTCATAGTGCTCTCTCTTGCGGATTTCCTGCTGGATACCTGCCTTCGCACAGTTTCTCTTGAACCTGCGTAATGCGCTGTCTAAGGTTTCGTTTTCTTTAACGATGACATTCGACATAACTCTCTACCTCCCTCCAGTTGTGAATTGTGCCTATACAACTGTAGGTATACACATAGCACAGGAATATTATACCATAAAAAATACGTTAGTCAATATATTTTTTTATCATTGTCCATTCGTCTGTACCGGGATCAGATAGCTGAAATCCTCATAGGTATAGGTCAGCTCCGCATCACCTGTCAGGTGGTCAATGACGGTGTCAAAAGCCGAATTGACTCTGGACATGTCCTCTTCATCCAACACCTCGCTGAAGTGATCCGTATCATGGGCTTCACAGACAGGTACCGGCTGGACCTGATAATCATACCAGTTGGCATAGATGGGGATCACTTCCAGGGCCTTGATATGGGCCTCGTCTCCGCCGTTCCTGGAAAGATGGATCTTCACCAGGGCGCTGATGTCCACATCGGTCTCGCTGGCTGAGTAATATTCAGAGGAAAGCAGGGCGCCCATGCCGTAAAGGACAGGGACGTTACGGATCTGACCACTGTCAGAGGTCACCGTAAGGATCTCTATGGGTTTGAGATAACGGGAACCTGTGCCGATGATGATATCCGCGCCGGCGTTTGCGATCTGGTCCGCAGCCGCCTGCTATTCCACATCGATCTCGGGGCTGTCGACATTGCCGAAGTTCAGCATGACCACCACCAGCTCGGAAGATGCCTTCAGCTGGCTGATATGGTCGCAGAATTCCAGCAGCTTACTCCGGTCATAATTCTCCAGTGTCCGGACATAGTAGCTTTCATCCTCACTGATCGACGCATTGGATGTATTGGTACAGCCGGTAAAGGCCACACGGATGCCGCCGAGATCCGTCTCATAATCCTTACTGTCGCTGCTGACCTTCGCGGTACCCACATGCCGGACACCGGCACTTTCCAGAAAATCGATGGTGGAGGCTGCGCCTGTTGCGCCGCTGTCCATGGCATGGTTGGTGGCGCAGTTGACCAGGTCGATGCCGGCCTGGGCCATATTGTCCGCCAGGATCTCCGGCGAGTTGGAATAGCCGTCCGCATTGCCGTAGCCGGCGAAGTCACTGCTGTATCCGCCGCCGCTGCCGGCCAGGGTGGTTTTTAAGGTCGCGGCCGTGTAGTCACTCTCATTAAAGATGGGGGCCATATATTTGAAACAGTCACTGAAATCAAAGGTGCCTGTCTCACTGTCATAGGCCATGTCCAGCTGGGAGGACTGGATGAGGATGTCGCCGGCCGCGCAGATCACGGCATCGGCACTGTAATCCTCACTCACCAGGCTTTGTACCATGCTTTCCACAGAAAGATCACCGACAGAGGCGGCCTTGATCTCCGCATCCTGAGGCGCCGCACTCTTCCCGATCAGGGAAGGACTTATGCTGCCGGCGAACTCATCACGCACCTCCTCCGCGTAGCGGTCACAGATCATGAAGAGTCCAATGAAGAATACTGCAGCCAGAAATACAAAGAGTAGTTTTTTTAATTCTTTCATCAGAGTACCTTTCATGAAAGGGGGTGATATTACTTATTCAGCTGTTTTTCCAGTTCTGCCCTGCCGGCCTGGAGGGCTTCCTCGATACCCGCCGGGTTCTTGCCGCCGGCCTGGGCCATATTGGGACGACCGCCGCCGCCGCCGCCGACCAGTCTGGCCACGGCCTTGATCAGATTGCCGGCATGGGCGCCCTTCTTCATAGCCGCATCTGTAGCCATGGCCAGAAGGCTGACCTTGCCGCCCTTTTCAGAAGCCAGAAGGATGACGCCTTCACCAAGCTTGGCCTTCAGGGAATCACCGAGATTCATCAGCTCCTGCATATCCACATCCTTCATGTGCACGGGCAGGTATTTGAAGCCGCAGACATCCACGCACTGGGACATGACGTCACCCATGGCTTCCTGGGCCATTTTATTCTTCAGCTGACTGTTCTCAGCATTTAAGGTCTTGATCTCTTCCTGAAGCTGCTCGATCTTTCTGACCAGCTGGGAGGGCTCGCACTTGGCGGCCAGAGCGGCTGCCTTAAGCTCGTTCTCCAGCTCACTGTAGTAGCGCAGAACGCCATTGCCTGTGATGGCCTCGATACGTCTGACGCCGGAAGCGATACCCTGCTCAGACAGGATCTTGAAGGAGCCGATCACAGAGGTGTTGGCGACATGGGTACCGCCGCAGAATTCCTTGGAGAAATCACCCATGGAAACGACTCTGACCTTATCACCGTATTTCTCATCGAAAAGGGCCATGGCCCCGGTCTTTCTGGCCTCATCCTGGCTCATGACATCGGTATGGACCGGAAGACCTGCGGCGATCTCCTCATTGACGATCTGCTCGACCCTGGCGATCTCTTCATCTGTCATGGCAGCGAAGTGGGTAAAGTCAAAACGCAGATGCTCTTCATTATTTAAGGAACCCTTCTGATGGACATGGTCGCCCAGGACGATCTGCAGGGCTTTCTGCAGCAGATGGGTGGCACTGTGATTCTTGGCAGCGTCGCTTCTCCTGGTCTCATCAATATGAAGGTTGACGCTTTCACCCACGGTGAACATACCGGAGGTCACCTGACCCTTATGGGCGATCTTATTGCCGGAAACCTTCATGGTGTCAGTGACGGTAAAGACGCCGTTTTTGCCTGTGATCACACCGGTATCGGCCATCTGGCCGCCGCTGGTGGCATAGAAAGGTGTCTCGGCAGTAATGATGGTGCCGCAGGCACCGTCAGTGAGGGCCTGGACAGACTCGGCATGGGTTCCGGCCTCTGCGTCATCCTCACCCTCTGTCAGGAAAAGGACTGTGGAATCACAGGACTGGGTATCATAGCCGACAAAGCTGCTGGATACAGCTGCATCCATCTGATCGAAAACGGTCAGCTCATGACCGCTGTAATTGGTGGTTTTACGGGCGCCGCGGGCAGTCTCCCTCTGCACCTGCATGCATTTGTGGAAGCCTTCTTCATCGATCTGGTAACCCTTCTCCTCAAGGATCTCCTTTGTAAGATCCAGGGGGAAGCCGTAGGTATCATAAAGACGGAAAGCCTCCTCGCCGCCAAGGACAGTCCTGCCCTCGGCCTTCAGCTGTTCTTCCATATCCGCCAGAATGGACAGACCGTTGTCCAGGGTCTTATTGAAGCTGTCTTCCTCCTGGCCCAGAACCTTAAGGATAAAGTTCTGACGCTCCTCAAGCTCCGGATAACCATCCTTGGAGGTCTCGATGACCTTCATGCTCAGCTCCTGAAGGAACTTGCCCTTGATACCGAGCAGACGGCCGTTTCTGGCCGCACGCCTGATCAGACGGCGCAGGACATAGCCCCTGCCCTCATTAGAGGGTGTGATACCGTCGGAGATCATGAATGTGGCGGAACGGATATGGTCGGTGATGATACGGATGGAGACATCCTTCTTATGATCCGTCTCATAGACGACATTTGCCAGGGCACAGACATCATCCCTGAGGGCCTGGATCGTGTCCACGTCAAAGATGGAGTCCACGTTCTGGACGACAACGGCCAGCCGCTCAAGACCCATACCTGTATCAATATTCTTCTGCTTTAATTCGGTGTAATTGTTGTGACCGTCATTATCGAACTGGGTAAAGACGTTGTTCCAGACTTCCATATATCTGTCACAGTCACAGCCGACGGTACAGCCGGGCTTGCCGCAGCCGTACTTCTCGCCGCGGTCATAGTAGATCTCGGAACAGGGGCCGCAGGGGCCAGAGCCGTGCTCCCAGAAATTATCCTCCTTGCCGAACCTGAAGATCCGGTCTTTGGCGATACCGATCTCCTGATTCCAGATATCGAAGGCTTCGTCGTCATCCTGATAGACGGACGGATAGAGCCTGTCGGGATCCAGACCCACAACCTGGGTCAGAAATTCCCAGGACCAGGCAATCGCTTCATGCTTGAAATAGTCGCCGAAGGAGAAGTTGCCCAGCATTTCAAAGAAAGTGCCGTGACGGGCGGTTTTGCCGACATTCTCCAGGTCACCTGTACGGATACATTTCTGGCAGGTGGCGACACGCTTTTTGGGCGGAACTTCAGCACCGGTGAAGTAGGGCTTTAAGGGGGCCATACCTGCGTTGATCAGCAGCAGGCTGTTATCGTTATGAGGGACGAGAGAGAAACTCTTCATCACCAGATGATCCTTGGACTCGAAGAAATCCAGGAACATTTTTCTCAGTTCATTCAGACTGTAAGGTCTTTCCATGATCTATTTCCTCCTGACAATAATAGACGTAATAATGTGCGATAAAGCACAAAAAGAAAACCGGTAAACAAAAGTCCACCAGTTTTCTATTATAAGTTTAATTAAAGGCTTTGTCAATCTGGGAATAGGCCTTCTTCGGCAAGAGTCCTGTAAAAACAGGACCTGTGTCCCGTGTGGCAGGCCGCACCCATCTGGTCGACCCTGGCCAGGATGGTATCCTTGTCACAGTCGATGTAAATAGACCTGAGATACTGGTAATGACCGCTGGTATCACCCTTGCGCCAGAGCTCGTTTCTGCTCCTGCTCCAGTAGGTCATGCGGCCCTCCTTCAGGGTCTGCTCATAGGCCTCTTTATTCATCCAGGCCATCATCAGGACCTGGCCGTTTGCATCATCCTGGACGATGCAGGGGATAAGTCCCTGATCATTCACCTTAAGATCCTCAAAGGGGAAATTGGCTTCAAACATCGGCCCTTTCATTATAAGGCCCCCTTTGTGGACAGGACATCCCTGATCCTCGGATCATAGGAAACGGCGATATCCAGAGCCTTGGCGAAGGCCTTGAACATGGCTTCGATGATATGATGGCTGTTGCTGCCGGCAATTTCCCGAAGATGCAGATTCATCCCGCAGCTGTAGGTGACGGCATAGAAGAATTCCCGGACCATCTCTGTGTCAAACTGCCCCACTCTCTCGGTGTGGAATTCCGCCTCAAAACCCAGATAGGGACGGCCGGACAGGTCCAGAGAAGCCAGAACCAGGGTCTCGTCCATGGGCAGGATGAAGGACCCGTAGCGGCGGATTCCCTTCTTGTCTCCCAGGGCTTTGGCGATGGCCTGACCCAGAACGATGCCGGTGTCCTCAATGGTATGGTGGCAGTCCACATCCAGATCGCCGTCCACATGGACTGTCAGGTCGAAGAAGCCGTGCTTTGCGAGGCTTCTCAGCATATGGTCAAAGAAACCGATGCCGGTGTCGATCTCGGCCGCACCGCTGCCGTCCAGATCGATGGCAATGGTGATCCCGGTCTCAGAGGTACTTCTTTTGATTTCAGCGGTTCTGTTCATATCGGCTCCTTCTTCAGTTCTCTTCATCCTCAAACCTGACGGCGATGGAATTGGCGTGCGCAGTCAGGGATTCAGCCTTTGCAAAACGCATGATGTCGTCCTTTTTTGGCCTGAGGGCCTGTTTTGAGTAATAGATGATACTGGATTTTTTGATAAAGTCATCAACACCCAGGGGAGAGAAAAACTTGGCTGTCCCGTTGGTGGGCAGGATGTGGTTGGGGCCGGCGAAATAATCACCCAGAGGCTCGGAGCTGTATTCACCGATGAAAATAGCGCCCGCGTTGCGGATCCGGGTCATGACCTCAAAGGGATTGCGGGTCACCAGCTCCAGATGCTCGGAGGCAATGGCATTGGCGATGTCGATCGCTTCATCCAGAGATTCGGCGATCAGGATATGGCCGTAATTATCCAGAGATTTGGAGATGATCTCCCGTCTGGAAAGAACCTTCAAAAAGCCCTCGATCTCCTCGTTGACCTTCCTAGCCAGCGCTTCACTGGTGGTGACCAGGATCGCGGAGGCCAGCTCGTCATGCTCAGCCTGGGACAGAAGGTCAGCCGCCACAAATCTGGGATTGGCGGAGTCGTCC
>CADAIF010000071.1 GCA_902787905.1 uncultured Lachnospiraceae bacterium | reverse complement strand
TGATATAACGCTCCGCGAGGATGCGCACGCGTGCGTAAATGAAGATGATGCCTGACGGCATCCGCACGCGGCGCGCAAATCTCGCCAGCGAGATTTGAACTTTTTGCGGCAGGCGGTTGACAATAACAAGTGCATGTGATATACTCGTTATGCTTGAGAGAGCAATAATGAATATCGCGGGGTAGAGCAATCCGGTAGCTCGTCGGGCTCATAACCCGAAGGTTGTTGGTTCAAATCCGGCCCCCGCAACGCATGACCTGGCGGTTCCCGCCAGGTTATTTTCTTTTTGACAGGATTCTGTTTTCAATGAGAGGTTAATTTATGAGGGAAGACATCAGGCTGATCGCGCTGGATCTGGACGGGACAGTTTTTACAACGGACAAAAGGATCACGGACCGCACGCTGGCAGCGGTGAAGGCCGCATTGGACGCGGGCATTGTGGTCATGACGGCTTCCGGCCGTCAGCTGGCAGGCTTGCCCAAAAGCCTTCTGGCAGTACCCGGGATGCGTTACGCCATGACCAGCAACGGCGGCGCGGTGGTGGATATTCGGACAGGGGAGGCCGTCTACAAGGATCTGCTTCCCTATGAACAGGCCTGTCAGGTGGCAAGGGTTCTGGCCGGGGCGGACGCCATGGCGGAATACTATCACGAGGGAAAAAGTTACGCGGACAGGGCCGGTTTTGAGAAGACCCTGCGCAGCGATTTAATGCCGGCCTGGTTTAAGGATTATGTGAAGATCTCCCGGATACCTGTGGATGATTTTACAGAAAGGGTTCTCAGCGGACAGTGCCATATTGAAAAGTTCCTGATCTCTTTTGAAGATATGGAAGAGCGGGAAAGGGTGCGGAAAGCCCTGCTGGCGATACCGCATCTGACGATCGCCAGCGGCAATGATTTTAATATAGAAGTGAATTCGGAAACGGGGACCAAGGGGCATACCCTGACAGCCTTTGCCGCCGCCCTGGGGATCAGCCCCGGGCAGATCATGGCCTTCGGCGATTCGGAAAATGACCTGACCATGCTGAGGGCGGCGGGCCATGCAGTCGCCATGGCCAATGCCATTCCTGAGGCAAAGGCGGTCGCGGATGAAGTGACCCTTTCCAACGACGAGGACGGCGTGGCCCTGGTCATAGAGCGCCTTCTGGCGGAGCTGTAAATAATTATTTGCCGGCCAGGAGCTGCCGCAGAATATACATGACGCCGTCGTCATCATTCGACAGGGTCTCATAACGGCAGATGGCTTTCAGATCCGGATGGGCGTTGGCCATCGCGTAGCTGAAATGAGCCAGGGGCATCATATCGTAATCATTCAGATAGTCGCCGAAGATCATGGTCTGGTCCGGCGTCAGTCCAAAATGAGCCTGGATGCCGGCGATGCCGGTACCCTTGCTGATGCCGCCGGGGCCCAGGTTGGTCCAGAAGGGACCGTCCAGGGAACAACCGACACCTTCAGGCAGCCGGTCCTTTAAAAGAGCCAGGGAATGGTGCTCGGATCCGTCGGGATCATAGACCGTGATCTTGATCACAGGCTCGGGGATGTCCTGAGGCGTCCTGACATAAATAACATCTTTATAATAAAGGGCAATGAAACGGCGGATCTCCGCCGGCGTGCTTTCCAGCATATAGGGGGCCCTGTAGCCGGAATAGACCAGCCATACCCGGTCGATCTCCCGGCACATCTGCGTCAGAAGGTCTACCTGGGGGCTGCTCAGCCTGTGGGTGAAAAGGGGGGCGCCCTGATCGATGATGCAGGCACCGTTTTCGCACAGGAGGATCAGCTGGTCCAGAACGTCGGCGAACTGCCTGCGCAGGGTGGGGCAGGAGCGGCCGCTGGCAATGGTCATGTGGATGCCGCGCGCCCTTAAGGCGGGCAGAATATCAAAGAAACCGACAGGCAGCTCCTGACGGCTGTTCAGGAGGGTGCCGTCCATATCTGCGGCGATGAGCCGGACATTTTCATAGTTCATTATGATCGATCTTCTTTCTTTTTATGAGAAGCGCCTGCGGCGCATACATCATCCTAACATATTTTTGTGTGACGTGAAAGTACAAAATGGAGGTTCTTATGGATATTCGGACAGATGATATCGTCAGACTGAAGAAGAAACATCCCTGCGGCAGCTTCGACTGGCGTGTCCTTCACTGCGGCGCCGATTTCCGCCTGGCCTGCTGCGGCTGCGGCCATCAGGTCATGCTGCCCAGACAGACGGTGGAAAAAAATATCCGGCGACTGGAGCGGGGCGGGGAGGAAATCCCCTTCGGTCAGAAGCACTGAGGCGGAAATCGAAAAAGGTCGGAAAAAAATACTTGCCTTGGGGAAAATTTTGTGGTAACCTATTGTACTGTGATATGTTATATATTCCTTGCTCTCTGCTGCGGCAGGGGGCCGATTAAGTCCAAAGGGAGGTGCACAAAGCATGAACAAGTACGAATTAGCAGTTGTCCTTACAATCAAGGTTGAGGATGACGAGAGAGCAGCTACCATCGAGAGGATCAAAGAGATGATCACCCGTTTCGGCGGCACTGTCACAGGTGTTGACGAGTGGGGCAGAAAGAGACTCGCTTATGAGATCCAGAAGATGAAAGAGGGCTACTACTACTTCATCACTTTTGAAGGTGATTCCAACTGCCCGAACGAGATCGAGCAGCGTATTCGTATTATGGATAATGTCATCAGATACTTATGCATTAGACAGGACGCTTAACCAGAAAACGCCGCAATGCGGTCAGTGGTACGGCACCTTTTGAGGGCGGCCGGCCAGACAGGAGTGAGTCTGAATGAATAAAGTTATTTTGATGGGCAGATTGACCAGGGATCCGGAAGTGCGTTATTCCCAGGGGGAGCGCCAGACAGCAGTCGCGCGTTACTCTCTTGCGGTTAACCGTACATTCAAGCGTGATGGCGAGCCGGACGCGGATTTTATTAACTGCGTTGCCTTCGGCCGTCAGGCGGAGTTCGCTGAAAAGTATTTCAGGAAGGGCATTCGCATCGTGATCTCCGGCAGGATCCAGACAGGCAGTTATACGAATCGTGACGGTGTGAAGGTCTACACGACCGATATTGTCGTCGAGGATCAGGAATTTGCCGAAAGCAAGGCGGCCAGCGAGCGCAATATGGCGCAGCAGGGCGGTTTCGGCGGTCAGCAGTCTGCGCAGAACGCGTCAGGCAAAGTACCGGCTGACGGCTTCATGAATATTCCTGACGGTATCGACGAGGAGCTGCCATTCAGCTAAACCGTCAGCACAGAACATTTTTAAAAGATGAGGAGGTAATATTATGCCGTTCAATAGAGAAGAGGGCAGAGGTTCTCAGAGAAGAAGACCGATCCGCAGAAGAAAAAAGGTCTGCGTTTACTGCGTGGATAAGAATGCAGTGATCGATTACAAGGATACCAACAAGCTGAAGAGATACGTATCTGAGAGAGGCAAGATCCTTCCCAGAAGGATCACAGGCAACTGCGCAAAGCATCAGAGAAAGCTGACAACAGCGATCAAGAGAGCAAGACACGTAGCCCTGATGCCGTACATCGCTGAATAAATCGTACGATCACGGAAACCGGCAGGAAATTCGCCTGTCGGTTTCTTTTTTTATAAAAGTATGCTAGAATACAGACAGTGACAATCGCTTTTTACAGACAAGGGGGTTAGCAAAATGGCAGAAGAGATGACCATTGAATCATTGGATGTGCTCGAACCTAAAATGTGGGTCAATGATGAAATGAAAGTGATCTATATCAACGAGGCCATGGAGGAAAAGCTTCAGGATAAAACATCGGCGGAGAGCGAGGCTTACGAGGCGGCCAAGACAGCGCATGAAGGCTACGTGACCTGGCTTCGCAGAATGCCCATGAAGGTGGAATATATGAAGCGTTTTGCCGAGATCAAACATGACACCTATCTGATCGATCTGATCGCCCGCAAGGAGGAAATCCTTCGCAACGATAATCACCAGTACGAAATGTCTCTGTTTGACGCCTTTAAAAATATGTTTTTTGCCCGGTATCCGCAGTGCAGGAATGTTTTTAAAATGCTTCGCTGGATAAACGAGCACGACGCAAAGTAATAAAAAGAGGACTTTAGGCCGCCCCTTAAGGCAGGCGGGCTTAAAGTCCTCTTTTTAAGATGGATCATTTGTAAATGATACTGTTCAGCAGCTTTTCCCCGGTGCCTTCCCCGCACAGCCTGTCGGCCAGTATGGCAGAGAAGGGGATGGCAGTGCCCATGCCCCGGCTGGTAATGATGTTGCCGTCGCAAACCACCTGGTCGGCAGAGGTTTCGGCGCCTGTGAGCTTTTCTTCATAGCCGGGGTAGCAGGTGGCTTTGCGCCCGGATAAGAGGCCCAGTCCGCCTAAAACAGAAGGCGCCGCGCAGATGGCAGCGATCAGGCGGCCGTCCTGATCCGCCTTTTTCAGCAGATCGCCAAGGGCCCTGTGCTCTGCAAGTCCAAGTGTGCCCGGCATGCCGCCCGGCAGGACAAAAAGCCCGGTATCCGCAAAATCTGCCTCCTCAAACAGGACGTCCGCCGTGATGCGGATCTTGTGGGAACCTGTGACAGACAGATTTCCGGTGACAGAAACGATCTGGATGTCGACGCCGGCCCGGCGAAGCATATCAACGACAGTGAGGCCTTCGATCTCTTCGAGACCGTCGGCAAAAAAGATAACAGCCTGACTCATAGGTACAGAACCTCCTTTCATGGATGGCTTCAGTATAACACAGGCAAAGGGGCAGGTTCAAGCACCCGGCGTGTGCGCCTGCGGCCCGGCCTGATCAATCAGCCCGCCAAGGCGAGTCTTGAACTCAGTATCGGAAAATGGTATACTGGATATATTCAGGCAATAGTGGATTTCGTAAAAGGCAGGCTTTTAAGGCCTGCCGGAAAAGGAATTGACATGAATAAAAAAGTCATATTGAAAGGAAAGCTGGGCATCTATCTTCGATGGCCCTTCCTGCTGGGCATCATTCCGGCAGCCGCCATGGCTGCGGCTTTCTGGTTTGACTACCGGGCGGGCCTGGCCGCCGCTGTGGCTCTGGTGGTCTATATCACTGCCGCCACCGTGATCTGGCTTCAGTTAAAGCCTGCGGTCATGGAAGAGCTGGTCAGCTTTGCCGCCGGTTTTTCCGATGTTCAGCTGGACGTTTTCGGAAATCTGGATTTCCCGTATGCGATCCTGGATGAGGAAGGTCATATTCTGTGGGCCAATAATGCAATGCATAACCTGTTCGGCCCCTATATTGAAATGAATCCCATCGCCGGTTTTATTCCGGAGATCAGCCACCAGCTGCTGACGGACACAGTGCCCAAGGTCATCCATATCCGCCATAAGGATCTTTATTACAAGGCGGAAATGTACACTCTGGACAGTCGTGATTTTATGCGGGACAACCCCATCCTGACCCTGGAAGAGGAGAGGCCCTTAAGGTCTCTGTGTCTGTTCGAGGAAACGGAGGTTGTGGAGACCCGCAAGGCGATCCAGAATCAGCGCCTGGTCTGCGGCGTCATCCTGGTGGATAATTACGAGGAGGCCCTGGAGAGTACCGAGGAGGTCCGCCGTTCCCTGCTCTCAGCCCTGGTGGAAAGAAAGATCACCAAATATCTTCAGAATTATGACGCGATCATCAATAAAATGGAGAAGGACAAGTACATGTTTGTCATCCGGCAGCAGTACATGCCTGCCCTCCAGAGCAGTAAGTTTTCCCTGCTGGATGAGGTGCGTGAGATCAGTATCGGCAATGAAATGAATGTGACCCTGTGTATCGGCATCGGCGCCAACGCGGAGAATTATGCCCAGGCTCAGGAATGGGCAAGGCACGCGCTGGATCTGGCTCTGGGCCGGGGCGGCGACCAGGCCGTGCTTAAGGATCATGAAAAAATCTCCTACTACGGCGGCAAGACCAAGCAGGTGGAAAAAGCCACCCGTGTCCGTGCCCGTGTCAAGGCCCATGCCCTCAGGCAGGTCCTGGAGGGTAAGGATCAGGTGGTCATCATGGGACATAAAATGGGGGATGCGGACTGCGTTGGCGCGGCCATAGGCATCTACCGGGCAGCCCGGCTGCTGAACAAACGGGCCTATATTGTGGTCAATGATATCACTTCATCGATCAGGCCTATCATCAGCAACGTCCTGGACAATCCCGATTATGATGCGGATATGTTTGTCAACAGTGAAACGGCCAGGGCTCTGGTGGATATGAATTCAGCGGTCATCGTTGTGGATGTCAGCACCAGCGACCGGGTGGAGGCACCCGAGCTTCTCAACCTGACCCGTACGGTGGTGGTCATCGATCATCACCGTCAGAGCGGCAAATCCATCGAGAATCCGGTGCTCACCTATATCGAACCCTATGCCTCCTCGGCCTGTGAAATGGTGGTGGAGATCCTGCAGTATGTCGTGGATAATGTCAAGCTTCGTCCCGAGGAAGCGGATGCCCTGTATTCCGGCATTGTCATTGATACCAATAATTTCCGGAATGAGACAGGTGTCCGTACCTTTGAAGCGGCCGCTTTTCTCAGGAAGAAGGGGGCGGATATCAACCGTGTCAAGTTAAAGCTCAGGGATGATATGGTCACCAGCAAGGCCAGGGCCGAAGCAGTCAATAAAGCGGTCATTGAGAAGGGCTATGCCTTTGCGGTCTGCCCGTCAGAAGGGCTTGAGAATCCCACGGTGGTCGGCGCCCAGGCGGCCAATGAGCTGCTGGGTATTTCCGGCATCGAGGCCTCCTTTGTATTTACCAAAGTGGGGGATGTGATCTTTGTCAGCGCCAGATCTCTGGATAACATGAATGTCCAGCTGGTCATGGAGCGTGTGGGCGGCGGCGGTCATTCGACGATCGCGGGTGCCCAGCTGAGGGATATGACCATGGATGAGGCTGTCAGCCTGGTCCGGTCAACAGTACTTAAAATGAAAGAAGAAGGAGAGGTCTGATCATGAAAGTCATTTTAATAGAGGATGTCAAAACACTTGGAAAAAAAGGCCAGATCGTCGATATCAACGACGGTTACGCCAGAAACTTTGTGCTGCCGAAGAAGCTGGGCGTTGAGGCGACAGCGAAGAATATCAACGATCTGAAGCTTCAGAAGGCGAACGAGGAAAAACGCGCCAAAGAGCTGCAGGCCCAGGCCCAGGCCTTTGCGGATATGATCAAGGAAAAGCCGGTCACGGTAACCATCCGTACCGGAGAGGGCGGCAGGGTCTTCGGATCCGTCTCCACCAAGGAGATCGCCTCCGCTTTCCGTACTCAGCTCCAGGTGGAGATCGATAAAAAGAAGCTGCAGCTGGAGGAGCCCATCAGAAGCCTCGGCGTTTTTCGGGTGCCCTACAGGGTTCATCCGAAGGTGACAGCCGAGCTGGTTGTCAAAGTCACAGAAGCCTGATCTTCGTAAGGGAGGCAACGGTCTATGCCTATGGAAGAAACTGTGATCAAAAGGATCCTTCCCCATGACATCGCCGCTGAGCGGGCGGTGATCGGCTCCATGATCCTGGATCCGGACGCGATCGCCCATGTGACCGGCGTCATTACCGGGGATGATTTTTATCAGCACCAGTACGGGGTCCTTTTTGACACGATCGTAGAATTATACAACAGCGGCAAGCCGGTGGACGTTGTGACGCTCCAGGCACAGCTGAAGCTGAAGGATGTGCCGGAGGAATTTTCCAGCCTGGAATTCATCGGCAGTCTGGTCTCTTCCGTGCCCACCTCCACCAATGTGCCTCAGTATGCGGCCCAGGTCAGCGAAACCGCCCAGCTGCGCCGTCTGATCAAGGTGAATGAGGATATCGCCAACGCCTGCTATCTGCACAAGGAGTCGCTGGAAGAGATCATGGGGCAGACGGAGAAGAAGATCTTCGATGTCCTTCAGAAAAAAACATCTGATGATTTTGTGCCCATTCAGGAGGTGGTCCTGTCCGTCATCGACAAGATCGAGGCAGCGGCCCGCCAGAAGGGCAATGTCACCGGTATTGCCACCGGTTTTTATGACCTGGATTACAAAACCAGCGGCCTGCAGAATTCGGACCTGATCCTGATCGCCGCCAGGCCTTCCATGGGTAAAACGGCCTTTGTCCTGAATCTGGCCCAGCAGATCTGTGTGCGTGATCATCTGCCCACAGCCATCTTCAGTCTGGAAATGTCCAAGGATCAGCTGGTCAACCGTATTCTTTCCATGGAATCCAGGGTGGATTCCCAGTCCATCAGAAGCGGTAATCTGCAGAGTAATGACTGGGAGAAGCTGATCGAGAGTGCCGGCGTCATCAGTGCCGCGCCCCTGATCATCGATGATACGCCCGGTATTTCCATCACCGAGCTCAGGTCCAGGTGCAGGAAGTATAAGCTGGAAAATGACCTG
>CADAIF010000070.1 GCA_902787905.1 uncultured Lachnospiraceae bacterium | reverse complement strand
AATGGTCGGTCACATTCTGTGAAACAAAAAAATCTCTTATTCCTTACGAAAGGAATAAGAGACGAAATATCCGCGTTACCACTCTTCTTGCCATCACTGGCCACTCACCAGGTCCTGTCAGACCCTGCCCTGTAACGGGAGCCCCCGTTTCTCCCTACTCGGCAGACCTTTGGGGAGAACTGCTCACAGGCCAGCGAAATCAGTCCTTCACTCCGCCTCACACCAACCGGCGGCTCTCTGTGCTTCCGGGAAAGATTTCTCTCCTGATCAATGCATATATATTAATAAAATTGTATAACAGAATGTATCGTACCATTAAAAGCACCTGAAGTCAATGGGTTTCAGGCAAAAAAAATGTATACATTTACTCCGCCTCTGCTGAAGGGCTGCCCCAGGCGCCGCCCATTGCAAGGAAGGCGAATGCGCCGGAAACAAACAGAATCAGCCTGACCGGAGTTCCGGATATAGACCACCGGCTCCACAACGACCATCAGCAAAAGCATGCCCGTTGAGAACTTGCATAATTTACTATGGAAGTTCTCAACGGGGGCGTATCATGGAAAACATCATCTATAATAATCTGCGCATCCGTGGCTGCGAGGTTGATATCGGCACCGTATACGAATCCGAAAAGAACAGATTCGGCCAGACGGTTCAGGTACCCAGGGAACATCGAGCAGCAAAAACGGAGTTCAAAAAATGAGCTCAAAAAGATTATGGAAAGAAAAAACCCCGGAAACGTTGAATTTCCGGGGTTTTTTGCATGTCTCTTGATCTCGATTAACGCTTGCTGAACTGCGGAGCTCTTCTCGCGCCTTTGAGGCCGTATTTCTTACGCTCCTTCATACGCGGATCACGTGTCAGGAAACCAGCCTTCTTGAGTGCCGGTCTGTACTCCAGATCAGCCTTCTGAAGGGCACGGGAAATGCCGTGGCGGATTGCGCCTGCCTGGCCTGTGAAACCACCGCCGTGAACGTTGACAAGTACATCAAATTTATCAGAGGTCTCAGTGAGAACCAGCGGCTGACGAACAACAACCTTCAGAGTCTCAAGACCGAAATAGTCGTCGATATCTCTCTTATTGATGGTGATCTTGCCGGTACCCGGGGTCAGGTAAACTCTGGCAATACTCTTCTTTCTTCTGCCTGTTCCGTAATATTTTTCTGAAGCCATGCTATTTTCTCCTTCCGATTCGATTCATTAATACTTGAGTTCAAGAACTTCCGGTTTCTGAGCTGCGTGCTTATGATCCGGTCCGGCATAGACAAAGAGCTTCTTGATCATGGCTCTGCCCAGCGGTCCCTTCGGAAGCATACCCTTAACGGCTAACTCAATCACTGTCTCAGGCTTGTCAGCCAGCTTCTCCTTTAATGTAGCAGTCTTCATACCGCCGACATAATCGGAATGTCTGTAATAGATCTTCTGATCCATTTTCTTACCTGTGACTTTGATCTTCTCGGCATTAACAATGATGACATAGTCGCCGCAGTCCATATGCGGAGTGAATGTCGGTTTATTTTTTCCTCTCAGGATAGCTGCAACCTGAGAAGTTAAACGGCCTAAAGTCTGACCAGATGCATCGACTACATACCACTTTCTCTCAATGGTATCCGGTGTAGCTGTAAAGCTCTTGTTCATAATGAACCTCCTTCTGATATAGCCGGGCTGACCCGGCGCCTGCAGCGCACCGCTGATCTCGTCAATCACAGCGGGGTGCGTCTGATTTTCTTATGATAAAATACTTACTACCGGGGCTTGGATGAAGTATTTTTAAACATATCGTCACAATTATTTATTATATGGCAAACCTTAAAAGGTGTCAATTGTTTTTCTCAAAAAAAATCCGGAAAAAATGACATAAAAATGAGGGTTTGTGCCCTGTTAAGGCAGACTATGTATTATATAGGAAATATCATTTAAGACTGCATCTGCGCCTTATTGGACAAGCAGTCCGCTGTATTGTATAATAAAATCTATAAAGACGCCTTTCAAAGGAGGTACTATGAAAAAATCAACCTTATACTCAATCATAGCGGCAGTCATCGTTTTTCTGATCAGCTTCCTGCTCTATCTGACGCCGCTGAATCTGCATGCCCCGTCTTTCTGGTGCACCCTCATTCTGATCCTGTTCATTCTTGCGGGACCTAAGGGGCTGACCGTCACCCGGACTGCTTCCGGCTTTACCATCGCCGGCAAAAGGCCGGTCAACATGAAGCTGGGCTTTAAAAACTTTAAGCCCATGTACATCCCCCTGATTGCCCTGGCCATCTTCGTCATCGGCGAGATCAGCGGCATGCCCATCTTCCATGCCGGACGCTACGCTTCCATATTAAAGGTGGAGGAGGCGGTCTTCGCGGAGGATCTGGCGGAGTCACTGAGCACAGACTCCATCGCTCTGATGGACACGGCCTCGGCCCGTATGCTGGGCGACCGTGAGATCGGTTCTCTTTCCAACGTGGTCAGCCAGTACAATGTCTCCGGCAGCTACACCCAGATTGATTACCAGGGTGTACCTATGAAGGTCTCCGCTCTGGATTACGCCGGCTTCTTCAAATGGATGGGAAATCACAGCAGCGGCGTTCCCGGCTATGTGACGGTCAATCCCGTGACCATGTCGGCAGATTACAAATCTGCCAAAGAAGGCATGATCTACGTGCCCTCCGCCTATCTGCTGGAGGACGCGGCCAGACATATCCGTTTCCACTACCCCACGGCTATCTTCGGCAATCTGCACTTTGAGATAGATGAGGAAGGCAATCCTTACTATGTGGCTTCCACCTATCGTATGACCATCTCCCTCTTCGGCGGTCAGACCATCGACGGTGCCATCCTGCTGGATCCGGTCACCGGAAACACCGAGCGCTACGCCCTGGCGGATGTTCCCCGCTGGATGGATGATATCTATGACGGCGACCTGATCTGCACCCAGTACAACTGGCTTGGCAATCTGCAGAATGGTTATATCAACAGCCTGATCGGCAAGAAGGGCTGCCGCAGGGTCACCACCTACAGGGGTGCTGACGACAGTGAGGATGAAGATGAGATCCCCGTCTCCGATTACGGCTATGTGGCCAAGGACGGCGATATCTGGATCTACACAGGTATCACCTCGGTCAACGGTGACAGCTCCAATATCGGCTTCCTTCTGGCCAATGAGCGTACGGGCGAAGCCCACTACTACAACATCGCCGGCGCGGATGAAAACTCCGCCATGGCAGCCGCTGAGGGCGAGGTTCAGGAGAAGGGCTATCAGGCCAGCTTCCCGTCTCTGATCAATGTGGACAATTATCCCACCTATATCATGGTGCTGAAGGATAACAGCGGTCTGGTCAAGCTCTATGCGGCCGTCAACGTGGAACAGTACAATCTGGTCACTACCGCCTCAACCCAGAAAGAATGTCTGGATAAGTACCGCAGGCTCCTGGGCCTGGAAACCGGCAGCGGCGAGGTCATCCCGGATGAGATCCTGACGGCGGACAGCGAGACCGATATCACGATCCGGGATATCCGTTACATCGATGTGGACGGCAACACCTACATCTACCTGATCAGCGAGGACGAGGAGATCTTCCGGGCCAAGGCAGGCACTCACGAAGAGATGCTTCTGCTGAACGAGGGCGACAGCGTCCATATCGGATATACCGGTAAAGAGATCGTCACCTGTGAAAAGAACTGAAACGGAATGTAAAAATCAACAGGGAGTGTACCAAATTGGTATACTCCCTGTTTTTTGTATCATTAAACAACCCCCGGAGGCAGTAACAACCTGTCAATCCATGTGCACATCCAGCTGTTCAAAGGGCACAGCCACATGATGGGCCTCCATGCCCAGCAGGATGGACCGCAAGGTGTCCCGGCGGACCTGCCTGCGATACAGGGGATCCGACCGGATCTCCAGATAGTAAAGGATGGCCGAAGAAGCCAGCTCCGTGACGCCCACATACCTGCAGCTCTCCACATGATCGTTTTTGCTGACCCTGGCGGCGATGTCCTCAACAACTGCCTCAGCCTGGGCAACGGTCAGATCATAAGGCATGGGCACAGCCTCACGGAAAACCCGGGAAACCACTTCGATCTCCTCGATGTTGCGGTTGGCTACGGACGATGTTGCCGACCCGGAAATAGGAATCGCTTAAGATGCCGGCGCCGCGGATAATGTCCTTGAGCCAGTCCTGAATGGCCAGGCCGACAATGATACTGACGAGGCCGAGGCCTGCGATCAGCGAGCCCACGTTGACGCCTGCCATCTGCAGGATATAGAGAAATACAGCCAGCATGATGATATAACGGATCAGGCTGACGGCCAGACGGCTGTAGGTCCGGCTCATGTTATCCCTCTGCCCTTTGCGGCTCAGCCGGTTTTCATGACTGTGCACCAGCCAGACCAGAAATCTGTAGACCACAAAAGCCGCCGCGATCACAAGAATGAGCTGCAGAGCCTTGATATGCCAGTTCATCTCTATGGCTTTCTCCAGGATATTGAAGCTGTCTCCTTTATCTGTCATCCAAAAATCCTTTCTTGTCAGATATATCGAATCTCCACCAGTGTCAGTCCGTGGGCCGGCGCTGTGGGGCCTGCAGGCCGTCCGTCAGGCGCTTCCACGGCCCTTTTGATGTCCTCCGGGCTCTTCTGCCCGAAGCCCACCTTGATCAGAGCGCCTGCGATGATCCTGACCATATGGTAAAGAAAACCGTCCCCGCTGATCCGGATCACCAGCTCATCTTCCTCCCGGGAGATGGAAAAATCCGTGATCGTACGGACGGTACTGTCCACATCTGTTTTCGGAGAACAGAAGGACTTAAAATCATGGGTTCCCACCAGATAAGCCCCGGCCTCGCGCATCCGGTCCAGGTCCAGCGCTCTGGGGACAAAATAACTGTATAAGCGCCTGCAGGGCAGCTGGGTCCGCCGGTTCAGGATCCGGTACTCATAGGTCTTGATCACATCCCTGTAACGGGGATGAAAATCCCCGGCCACCTCATCGGATCTCTGCACCACAATATCCAGCGGAAGCCGCTGGTTGAGGGCCGGCGCGTACTTTTCCGGGGGTATGCTGCGGTGGGTGTCGAAAACCACCACCTGGCCCAGGGCATGCACGCCCGAATCCGTCCGGCTGGCACCGGTGACATTCACCTTCTCGCCCACCAGGTTTTCGATGGCCTTCTGCAGGGTGGTCTGGATGGACACGCCATTGGGCTGTACCTGCCAGCCCACATAGTTTGTCCCGTCATAGGCTACCACAAGCCTGATGCGGTGCATGCCTTCAGCTGCGTTTTCCATAAATACTCCTTTATCCAAAGGCAAGGCTGATCACTTCAGGATGCGAAGGATGATCAGGGCTGCCAGATAAACTGCCATAATGATATAAGCTGCCAGGTCTCTGCCCTGATATTTCAGGGGCTTCATCCGGGTACGGCCTACGCCGCCGTGATAACAGCGGGCTTCCATGGCCATGGCCAGATCATTGGCCCGCCGGATGGCGGAGATGAAGAGGGGCACCAGAATAGGGATCAGGCCCCTGGCCCGCCGGATCAGGCTGCCGCTTTCAAAGTCCGCGCCTCTGGCCTTCTGGGCCTGCATGATCTTTTCCATCTCCTCGGTCAGGATGGGAATAAACCTGAGGGCGATAGACATCATCATGGCCACCTCATGCACCGGCACGTGCAGCCGGTTCAGAAATCCCAGTCCTTTTTCCAGACCGTCTGTCAGCTGGTTGGGCGTTGTGGTCAGGGTCATTAAAGAGGCACCGATGATCAGATAGCTCAGGCGCATCAGCATGTATAAGCCCAGTTTCAGCCCTTCCCAGGTCGCTTTCAGGGGTCCCGCCTGAAAGATGGGTTCGCCCGGCGTCAGAAAAAGGTTGAAAAAGAAGGTCATGAGCATGATGACAAAGATGGCCCGCATGCCCCGCAGCATCAGAGATACCGGAACCTTTGACAGGGCGATACAAAGGCACAAGGCCCCTGTCACAATGATAAATGAGGGCACATCGTGGATCAGAAAGACAGAGACCAGAAAGATGAGGGTGCCCATCAGCTTGACTCTGGGATCCAGTCTGTGCAGCACGGATTTGGCCGGATAATACTGGCCGATCGTCATATCCCTGATCATACCGGCACCTCCTCATCCGCTTTTCCTGACCGCCACAGGGCCAGGACTGCCGCCGCTGCCGCATCCACCGTCAGAAGGTTGGCCGGCACAAGGATGCCTCTCTGCCTCAGGTCCCGGACGATATAGGTCATCTCAGGGGCCGCAAGGCCTATGGAGGCCAGATACTCGGTCTCCGAAAAGATGTCCCCGGGCCTGCCGTCTCTGACGATACAGCCCTCATGCATTACCACCAGCCTGTCGGCGCAAAGGGCGATATCCTCCATGGCATGAGAGGTCCAGATCACCGTAACCTTCTGCTCGCGGTTGAGCCTCTGTACCATTCGGATGATCTCCTGCTTGCCCTGGGGATCCAGGCCTGCGGCAGGCTCATCCAGAACCAGCACCTCCGGCTGCATCGCCAGCACACCGGCGATGGCCACGCGGCGTTTCTGGCCGCCGGAAAGCTCAAAGGGCGACTTTTCAAAGTCCTTTTCTTCAATACCGGTAAGGCGCAGCGCCTCCATGGCATTGGCCCTGGCTTCCTCCTCCGACTGCCCCATGTTTTTAGGGCCGAAGCAGACATCTTTCAGAACCGTCTCCTCAAAGAGCTGGTATTCCGGGTACTGAAAAACCAGGCCCACCTTGGCCCGCAGACCGGTTCTGTCAAAACCCTTCTCCTGAATATCTCTGCCGTGCCATAAGATGGTCCCGGAGGTCGGGGTAAGAAGGGCATCCAGCTGCTGGATCAGGGTAGATTTGCCGGACCCTGTATGGCCGATCAGGCCTGTAAAGCTTCCCTTATAAAGGTCCAGGCAGATGTCATGGAGGGCTTCTTTTTCATAAGCCGTGCCCTTTGAATAAACATAGGAAACATGGGAAAGGCTTAAAAGGGGAGCCTCAGCCTTCTCCGCTTTTTCAGAAGTCAGGCCGCCGCCGCCTTAAAGGCCTTCTCCAGGGCAGATGTAAGGGCCTCCCTTTTTATGATCCCCGGGGGCAGGGGGATTTCCTCTGATAAGGTGAGGGCCAGAGCCGTCACCGGAGGCACATCCAGATGGCAGTCCACAAGCCTGTCACGGTCGGAAAAGATCTCCGCCGGCTTTCCGTCCATCATGACCCGGCCGCCGTCCATGACAATGACCCGGTCCGAATCCGCGGCCTCCTCCATATAATGGGTGATCAGAATGACTGTTACGCCTTCTTTTCTGTTCAGCTCATGGACCGCGCTTAAAACCGATGCTCTGCCGCCGGGATCCAGCATGGCTGTCGCTTCATCCAGAATCATGCAGGAAGGCTTCATAGCCAGGATGCCTGCAATAGCCACCCGCTGCTTCTGGCCGCCGGACAGACGGTTCGGGGAATCCAGACGGCATTCGGTCATGCCTACCTTCTCCAGGCTGTCCGCGACCCGCTGCCAGATTTCTTCCGAGGGCACGCCGATATTTTCCGGGCCGAAGGCCACATCTTCCTCGACAACGCCGGCAATGATCTGGTTGTCCGGATTCTGAAAGACCATACCCGCCGTCCGCCGGATATCCAGAAGATGCTCCTCCTGGGCTGTACTGTGCTGCCCGACCCACACAGTCCCTTCCGTAGGCATGAGAAGGGCGTTCAGATGTCTGGCCAGGGTAGATTTGCCGGACCCGTTGCGGCCGATAATGGTCACAAAGCTGCCCGCCTCAATCTCCATATTCACATCATCCAGAGCCCTGCTGGCTCCTGTGGCGCTTCCTTCCTCATCTCTGATCAAATAATCATGCACCAGATGCAGTGTCCTGATGATCTTCATGCTGCTCCTTATCAAAAAAAGAGGGGTTGTTCCTCCCCGGAACCACCCCTCTTAAGATACTTTAGTGATTATACTAACTCGATCAGTACTTCCATGGCAGCGTCGCCCTTACGCTGGCCGATCTTGACGATTCTTGTGTAACCGCCGTTACGGTTTGCGTACTTGTGAGCGTATTCGCCGAAAAGCTTCTCTGTCACATCGACAGTCTTGGTGTTAGCCTTTCTCTTAGCTGCTGCCTGAGGAATCTCTTTTCTGGTGTAAAGAACCTTGGCCATCTGCCTTCTGGCATGTAAGCGGGAAGGATTGTCCTTCTTGATGGTCTTCTCAACAGTGTCGAAAACGACCTTGCCGTCTTCCTTGACACGCTTGCCCTCAGCGTTCTTGCGAACAACCTTGGCCTGAACGGTCTCCTCATGGAAATTATCTTTCTCTTTAACGCCGAGAGCGATCAGACCCTCTGCGATCTTTCTGATCTCTTTAGCCTTTGCTTCTGTGGTGCGGATCTTGCCGTAGTATAACAGATCAGTCACCTGATTGCGAAGCAAAGCTTTACGCTGACTGGAAGTTCTTCCAAGTTTTCTATAGCCTGCCATTTCAAATATCCTCCTTCAAAGTTGATTATTCGTCGCCCGGATTCAGCTGAAGGCCAAGCTCTTTCAGCTTGGAAAGGACCTCATCAAGAGACTTGCGTCCGAGGTTTCTCACCTTCATCATATCCTCCGCAGTCCTGTTTGTCAGCTCTTCGACAGTATTGATGCCGGCGCGCTTCAGACAGTTGTAGGAGCGAACGGATAACTCAAGTTCATCGATATTCATCTCGAGAACTTTCTCTTTTTCATTGTCCTCTTTTTCAATCATGACCTCAGCAGTCTTTGCATTCTCAGAGAGGTCAATGAACAGCTCCAGATGTTCGCTGAGCACCTTGGCAGCCAGGCTGACGGCATCGTCCGGGCCCAGTGTGCCATTAGTGAAAACATCCAGTGTGAGCTTATCAAAATCAGTCACCTGACCGACACGTGTATTCTCAACATTCATGTTGACACGCTCAACGGGTGTGTAAATGGAGTCAACAGCCAGAACGCCGATTGCGGCATCCTCTGACTTATTCTTGTCCGCGCCTGCGTATCCACGGCCTTTGGTAATGGTCAGCTCCATGTAGAGCCTGCAGTCCGGGCCGCCGCTCAGATGAGCGATCACCTGGTCAGGATTCATGATCTCGATATCCTGATCCACCTGGATGTCTTTCGCGGTTACAACGCCTTCGCCTTCATATTCGATATAAGCTGTCTTTGCCTCGTCAGTCAGACTTGTATTTTTGATTGCCAGGCTTTTGATGTTCATGATGATTTCAGTCACATCTTCCTTGACACCTGGGATCGGGCTGAACTCGTGAAGGGCACCGTCGATCTTGACCTGACTGACGGCAGCACCCGGGAGAGATGAAAGCATGATTCTGCGAAGCGAATTGCCAAGCGTAATGCCATACCCTCTCTCCAGAGGCTCTACGACGAAACGTCCGTACCTTTTATCCTCAGATATCTCAGCAATCTCAATCTTTGGTTTTTCGAAATTAAACACTTATGGCCCTCCTTCATGGGTTAAATTTATTGAGGGTTTCACTCAGTCTGTAAGACAAATGATTACTTATTACTTGGAATACAACTCGACGATCAGCATTTCGTTTACAGGTACATCGATCTGCTCACGAGTCGGCATAGCCTTGACTTCGCCTCTCAGGTTCTCCTGATCGCACTCAAGCCACTCGGGAACAAGCCTGCCGCCTGCTACTTCAAGGATATCCTTAAATCTGGCAGAGTCTTTGCTCTTTTCCTTAACTTCGATCACATCACCGGCCTTGATCTGATAGGACGGGATATTGACAGTCTTGCCGTTAACCAGGATATGCTTGTGGTCAACAACCTGTCTTGCTTCCTTACGGGTTCTTGCGAAGCCCAGTCTGAAAACGACATTGTCCAGACGACGCTCAAGCATGATCATCAGGTTTTCACCGGACTGACCCTTCATCTGGCTGGCCTTGGCGAAGTAGTTTCTGAAGGGCTTCTCCAGAACGCCGTAGATGAACTTGGCCTTCTGCTTCTCAGTCAGCTGAATGCCGTATTCGGATTTCTTTCTGTTGCCTCTGACAGACTGTCTCTTGGAAGATTTGGACATTCCAAGATAGATCGGATCAAGTCCGAGGCTTCTGCATCTCTTTAAAACCGGAACCATATCTCTTGCCATTTCTCTACAACCTCCCTATTAGACTCTTCTTCTCTTCGGCGGACGGCAGCCATTGTGCGGAACCGGTGTGACGTCTCTGATGCTGGTCACTTCAATACCGCATGCCTGTAATGCACGGATTGCTGCTTCACGTCCTGAACCCGGACCCTTAACCATAACTTCTACAGACTTTAAGCCGTGAACAACAGCTGCCTTAGCGGCTGTCTCAGCTGCCATCTGAGCAGCGTACGGAGTGGATTTACGGGAACCTCTGAAACCGAGCCCGCCGGCACTTGCCCAAGAAATGGCATTGCCTTCTGAATCTGTAAGTGTAACGATTGTATTATTAAAAGATGACTGGATATGTGCCTGACCGCGCTCAATATTTTTCTTTACGCGCTTTTTCGTCACTTTTTTTGTCACTTTTTTTGCCATGACCTAAATAACCTCCTGTTCGATGGATCTACCTGACTGATTACTTCTTCTTATTAGCTACTGTCTTCTTCGGGCCCTTACGGGTTCTTGCATTTGTCTTAGTCTTCTGACCACGGACAGGAAGACCCTTTCTGTGACGGATGCCTCTGTAGCAGCCAATCTCCTGTAATCTCTTGATATTCATAGCGACCTCACGACGAAGATCACCTTCGATCAAAATGCTGTCATTGTCAATAGCATTTGTAATTCTGCCGACTTCCTCATCGGTCAGATCCCTGACACGGGTATCCGGATTCACACCGGCTTCTTTTAAAAGGCGGTTTGAAGTTGCTCTGCCGATACCGTATACATAGGTAAGGCCGATTTCGATTCGTTTATCTCTTGGTAAGTCGACACCACTGATACGAGCCATGTAATTACACCTCCGATAGTTGTCAAAAACAGCGGTTTACGATGTCACGCGCAAAAATGGCGCATGGTGAAATGCACACCTTCGCCGCAGTTTTTATAATTCTGATACACATATATTCACCGGACTTTAATGACGGTTGTTCCGGTGCCGGCAGCCGATCTGCCGAAATTCAGTGAAGTTCATACCATCCCGGGTATGCTTTCACTCAGCCGCACGCTAATCCGCCCATAAAAAATATGATCACCGGGGCGAATTTAACTTAAACAAAATAACAGAAAAACAGAATCACGCTCTTAACTCTTTCTGCACGTTAAAGCGTTACAGGCTCAGTGATCAACCCTGTCTCTGTTTATGCTTAGGATTTTCACAGATGATTCTGATAGATCCTTTTCTCTTAATAACCTTGCACTTTTCGCAAATCGGTTTTACAGATGATCTAACCTTCACAGTATTCTCTCCTTTCATAGAATGACGATTTTTGCCCTGTTTCTCCGTCTTAAGAGGCGCACGAAACAGGCTGACCATTCCATTTTAGAACGTTCGCCGAATAATTATATCATAATGATATAACGAAATCAAGTCCTATTTTTACTTATCTCTCCATGTGATCCTGCCCTTGGTCAGGTCATACGGCGAAAGCTCGATCCTGACTTTATCTCCCGGAAGGATCTTGATGTAGTTCATGCGAAGCTTGCCGCTGATATGGGCAAGAACCTCATGACCGTTCTCCAGTTTTACCTTGAACATGGCGTTCGGCAGCTTATCAACAACGATACCATCAACTTCAATTGCATCTGATCTAGACATTTAAACATCCTCCTGACTTTCTTTTCTCTTTTCGTAAGCTTCTATGGCCTGAATGATCTCCTCATCACCGATGGCTTCGGACCCCAGCCTTCTGTTTACCACCTGCAGGTGCCGCGGATTCTTCTTCTTTGGAAAGCCGACCGGCCTCTTAACGCCGTCAGCCACATACACAGCCTGCTCGCTGCTGCTGATTATGACATATACATGACCCTTGTCCCTGCCCTGTTTTGAGATGACCAGGCGGCCGGGATAATAACGGTCTGTCGCAGTCTTTTTCATGTTTCACCTTTACCGAAGTGACAGAATCTCACATTCTCCGTCTGTGATGAGGATCGTATTTTCATAATGTGCTGAAAGCGATCCGTCATCCGTAACGATCGTCCAGTCGTCATCCAGGCAGGAAACTTGCCAGGTGCCCGCCGTGACCATAGGCTCAATGGCCAGGGTCATGCCGGCGGTCAGTCTGATGCCTCTGCCCCGGGTCCGGAAATTGGGGATCTCCGGATCCTCGTGCAGATGTGTCCCTATGCCGTGACCGACCAGGTCTCTGACTACCGCAAAACCACTGCCTTCCACATAATCCTGGACTGCAGCGGATATTTCATGTAAATGGCATCCTTCACGGGCAAATCTGATGCCCCTGAAAAAGCTCTCCCGCGTAACGTCAATCAGACGCTGCGCTTCTTTACTGATCTCCCCGACGCCCCATGTTCTTGCCGCGTCGGAGTGCCAGCCTTTGTAGATCAGTCCGGCATCCAGGCTGACGATATCGCCTTCCTTAAGGATACGGTGCCGCGAGGGGATCCCGTGTACGACCTCGTCATTGACCGATACACAGATGGATGCGGGATAGCCGTTATAATTTTTAAAGTTCGGCACGCATCCCATATCTCGGATCATTTCCTCGCCCAGCCTGTCGATCTCCAGGGTGGAGATGCCCGGTCTGATTTCCTTTTGCAATGCCTCATGCACGAGGGCCAGGCGGTGCCCGGCCTCCCGCATGAGTGCGATCTGTTTCTCAGATTTCACAGTCACAGGCATACTTTACGCTCCGATGATCTCCAGGATATCGCTGAACACTTTGTCCATGGACTGTGTACCGTCGACCTCAGCCAGAACCTTACGCTCTGTGTAGAAGTCGATCAGCGGCTGAGTCTGATCGTGATAGACTGTCAGACGGCTCTTAACGGTCTCCGGCTTGTCGTCATCACGAAGGATCAGCTTCTCGCCGCAGACATCACACACATTCTCAACCTTTGTGGGATTGAAAAGGATGTGATAGGTGGCGCCGCAGCCGACGCAGGCACGGCGGCCTGCCATCCTGTTGATGATGTTGTCATCCGGAACCTCAATGTCGATGGCGAAATCGACCTTCTGGCCGATGGCATTCAGAGCAGCCTCCAGGGCCTCTGCCTGAGGAATGGTCCTCGGGAAACCGTCCAGAATGTAACCGTTCTCGCAGTCTTTCTGCTGGATCCTGTCAACGACCAGATCACAGACCAGTTCATCCGGTACCAGGGCGCCCTTATCCATGTAGGACTTGGCTTTCGCGCCGAGCTCTGTACCGTTTTTGATGTTGGCTCTGAAGATATCGCCCGTTGAAATATGCGGGATCCCGCACTTGTCTGCTATTCTCTTTGCCTGTGTGCCCTTCCCTGCACCAGGCGCGCCCAGCATGATAATCTTCATTTTTTTCCTCCTGCTGAAAAAATGTTAACTGCTGCCGGGCAGAAAACCTGCCCCTTTTATCGCGTTTTCGGAAACCTTCCTAAACGCATAATATTCAAAGACGGCGGATAAGGGTATTTTCCCGTATCCGCAGCCTCTGAATATATAAAAGCTAGTTCTTCTTACTGAAAATGCCGGTCAGATGTCTCTCTGTCATCTTGGAGTCGATCTGTCTGATCGTCTCGATGATGACACCGACAATAATGATCAGAGAGGTGCCGCCGAAGGAGACATCCGCTCCGAACAGACCTGACAGAATGATCGGGACCATAGCCACGATCAGGAGGCCGACCGCACCGATAAAGATGGTGCTGTCAGAGACCTTCTGCAGGTACTCGACAGTCTGACGACCCGGTCTGTGGCCGGGAATGAAACTGCCTCTTTCCTTCAGTCTCTCAGCAACTTCCTGAGGATTGAAGGTGATCGACGTATAGAAATACGCGAAGGCGATGACCAGCACTGCGTAAAGGACTGCGCCCAGTGTATACCGCCAGGATGCGGGATTAAACCAGTTGTTCTGGTTCAGGCCCTTCATGATCTCTCCCAGGATACCGCCCGGTGTCTTTCCGGTGAATGATGAGATCAGACTCGGAATGGACATCAGGGAACCGGCGAAGATGACCGGGATCACGTTTGCGGCGTTGACCTTAAAGGGAATGTGGTCGCCTGTGCCGCCGACGCTTCTGCGGCCCTGAACCTTGGAGGAATTCTGGACCGGGATCTTGACGAAGGCTTCCTGAAGGATCACGACAAATACGATCATGAAAATAATGACAGCCAGGATAACCAGGAGGGCCAGGCCGGCCTTGACGATGTTTCGTCCTGACATGAAGGTATCATAAAGGGTTCCAAGATCCTGAGGAAGTCTCGAGATGATGTTGATCAGAAGGATAATGGAAATACCATTGCCTACACCGTGCTTGGTGATCTCCTCACCGAGGAAGATCAGCACACACGCACCCGTGACCAGAGCAACGATCACAATGATCATGCCCATGATCGTGTTGGACGCCAGGTAGCGGCTGCGATAAAATCCGATACCCATGGCAATCGCCTGGATGGCTGAAAGAACGATCGCCAGATAGAAGGTGTACTCACGCATCTTCTTTCTGCCGTCCTCATCCTTCTGGAGTTCCTCCAGGGAGGGGATGACGATCGTCATCAGCTGCATGATGATTGATGACGTAATATACGGTGTAATACTAAGGGCGAAAACCGACATCTGGCTGAAAGAGCCGCCGGTCATCATGTCAAAGAGACCAACTGCACTCGAGGTCTGATTCTCAAACCAGGAGGCGAAGACATCCCTGCTGACGCCGGGGATCGGTATCTGAGCACCGAGCCGGACGACAACAAGGATCAGGAATGTGATCAGAAGTCTCTGCCGGATATCCGGCACCTTCATCATACTCCTGAGGCTCCACCCTTTTGAGCTGGAATTTGCCATTAAATCACCTCTGCTGTGCCGCCGAGAGCCTGGATCTTTTCTACTGCAGATGCGCTGAATTTATTGACCTTTACTGTTAACTTCTTTGTCAGCTCGCCGCAGCCGAGGATCTTGACGCCGTCACGCGGATTCTTGATCACGCCGGCCTCTACAAGAGCCTCTACGGTAACAACAGCTTCATCCTCGAACCTGTTCAGCTCGGAGATGTTGATGCTGACGATATCCTTTGTGTTTCTGTTAGTGAAGCCTCTCTTCGGGAGTCTTCTGTATAAAGGCATCTGACCGCCTTCGAAGCCGGGTCTCGGTGCGCCGGAACGTGCCTTCTGACCCTTGTGGCCCTTGCCTGCAGTCTTGCCATTACCTGAACCGTGTCCACGGCCGACTCTGAAGTTAGCGCTGTGCGTTGAACCTGCAGCCGGCTTTAATTCTGATAAATTCATGACATGCACCTCCTGCTTAAATCTCTTCTACTTTGAC
>CADAIF010000069.1 GCA_902787905.1 uncultured Lachnospiraceae bacterium | reverse complement strand
GTGCTGTGATTGACTTCACTCATCGGCCTGTCTTCTCCTTTTCTATCCTCTCCGCCAGATCATTTAAATAGACCCAGCGGTCCATCTTCTCCTCCAGAGCCGCCTTCAGCTGCGTCTCCTCCTCGGTCAGGGCCTGCAGCTTCACAAAATCCGCGGCAGAAGCGCTCATCTCCTGCGCGATCTGAGCCAGCCGGTCCTCGATGGCGGCGATATCATCGTCGATGCTTTCGTATTCCTTCTGTTCCTTATAACTGAAGCGCAGCTTTTCCTGATGGGCCGGCTTGTAATTCTTTTTGGTGCTCTCCTCCCGAGCCGCCGGCGTTTCGGCATTGTCCTTCGCCTTCGCTTCCGCGGCCAGCCGTTTTTCCAGATAATCCGTGTAGCCGCCCTCATACTGGCCGATTCTGCCGTCACCTTCAAAGGCCAGGATCCTGTCCACCACCGTATCCAGGAAATAACGGTCATGGGAAACAGTAATGACGATGCCTTCAAAATTCTGCAGATAATCCTCCAGAATGGTCAGGGTGGGAATGTCCAGATCATTGGTGGGCTCGTCCAGGATCAGCACATTGGGAGATGAGGCCAGAACCTTGAGCAGGTAAAGCCTCCGCCGCTCACCGCCGGACAGACGGTCCACCGGCGCGTACTGCATGGGGCCGTCAAAAAGGAACCGCTCCAGCATCTGGGAGGCGCTGATCTGCCCGTCCCGGGTGCGGATATATTCCGCCGTGTCCCGGACATAATCGATGACCCTGACAGAGGGATCGATGGGCTCACACTCCTGGGCAAAATAACCGATCCTCACCGTGTCGCCGATGACCACCTCGCCCGAGTCGGGAGCCACCTGGCCCATGATCATCTTCAGAAGGGTCGACTTGCCGCAGCCATTGGGTCCGATAATGCCCAGCCGCTGCCCCTTCAGGACCATATAGCTGTAATCGGACAAGAGCACCTTGTCCTTGTAGGCCTTGGACAGATGATGCAGCTCCACCGTCTTTTTTCCCATGCGGGTCACCGCCGTCTCCATCTCCACGGAGGCCTCCGCCGCCGGCGCCTTTCCCTCCTTCAGGCTCTCAAGCCTTTCCAGACGGGCCCGCTGCCTGGTCGTTCTGGCCCGGCAGCCCCGGCTGGCCCACTCCTGCTCGATCCGCAGGATGCTCTGCCGCTTGCGCTCACTGGCCAGGGCCATGGCCTCCCGCTCCGCCTTCAGCTCCAGGAAACGGGAATAGTCGGCCTGATAGCTGTAGATGCTGCCGTGGCTGATCTCCAGGATACGGTTCGTCACCCGGTCCAGGAAATAACGGTCATGGGTCACCATGATCAGGGTGCCCCTGAAGCGCTTCAGCCGGTCCTCCAGCCACAGGGCCATGTCATTGTCGATGTGGTTGGTGGGCTCATCCAGGACCAGCACATCCGCCGGTTCCATCAGGACCCGGGCCAGTGCCGCTCTTTTCCGCTGACCGCCGGACAGCTCCGTCACCGGCTGGTCAAAGACGGTCAGGTCCAGATGAGTCAGAATCTGCCTGGCCTCCGCCTCCTTCTCCCAGGCATTCTCGCCCTTGCCGGCGGTATACTCAAGCAATGTCAGATGCTCAGGAAAGTCCGGCGTCTGCGGCAGATAGACGACCCGAAGATTGTTCTGCAGGATGATCTGCCCCGACTCAGGGGTCACCTGGCCGGCGATCATGCGCAGGAGGGTCGACTTTCCTGTGCCGTTGATGCCGATCACGCCGATTTTTTCTCCCTCTGCCACGCCGAAGGATATATCATCAAAAACGGTTTTCTCACCGTAAACCTTGTGGATATGTTCTACACTGATAATGGTCATGTAACTTAATTTCCTCCCGGAATGCTTTCCTATATCTTATCAGATTCACCGCGGAATGAGAACATAAAAGTCAAAAAGTACTTGCAAATCCGCCAGAATACAGTAAAATGGTCATTGCATCTGTCCCCCGTAAATACGATACAGAAAGGTCAGTATTCAATATGATTAGTGCAAATAATGTTACGCTGCGCATTGGAAAGCGCGCGCTTTTTGAAGATGTCAATATCAAATTCACCGAAGGCAACTGCTACGGTCTCATCGGCGCCAACGGTGCCGGCAAGTCCACCTTCCTCAAAATCCTGGCAGGAAAGCTGGAGCCCACCAAGGGCAGCATTGCCATCACACCGGGCCAGCGCCTGTCCGTGCTGGAGCAGGACCATTATAAATATAATGACTATCCGGTCATGGATACGGTCATTCTGGGCAATCCCAGGCTTTACGAGATCATGAAGGAAAAGGACGCCCTCTATGCCAAGGAGGACTTTTCCGACGCGGACGGTATCCGGGCCAGCGAGCTGGAGACGGAGTTCGCTGAAATGAACGGCTGGGAAGCCGAGAGCGATGCCGCCACCCTGCTGAACGGTCTGGGCATCGGCACCGAACTCCATTACGCCTATGTCCGTGAGCTGGACGGCGGTCAGAGGGTCAAGGTGCTTCTGGCCAAGGCCCTGTTCGGCGATCCGGACATCCTGCTGCTGGACGAGCCCACCAACCATCTGGACATGGACGCCATCGCCTGGCTGGAGGAGTTTCTGATCAACTTTAACAACACGGTCATCGTGGTCTCCCATGACCGTTACTTCCTGAATAAGGTCTGCACCCACACGGCGGATATTGATTTTGCCAAGATCCAACTCTACGCCGGCAACTACGACTTCTGGTACGAGTCCAGCCAGCTGATGATCAGGCAGATGAAGGAGGCCAACAAGAAGAAGGAGGAGCAGATCAAGGAGCTGCAGGAATTCATCCAGCGTTTCTCGGCCAACGCCTCCAAGTCCAAACAGGCCACCTCCAGAAAGCGTGCCCTGGAAAAGATCCAGCTGGAGGATATCCGTCCTTCCAGCCGCCGCTACCCCTACATCGATTTCAAGCCGGGCAGGGAGATCGGCAATGAGGTCCTCACCGTTGAGGACCTGACCAAGACCGTGGACGGCGTGAAGGTGCTCGACCACATTTCCTTCACTCTGGGGCATAATGACAAGGTGGCCTTCGTCGGCCCCAATGTCAACGCCACCACCACCCTTTTCAAGATCCTGGCCGGGGAAATGGAGCCGGATGAGGGCAGCTACAAGTGGGGCGTCACCACATCACAGACCTACTTCCCCAAGGATAACACGGCGGAGTTTAAGGGTGAGGATACCATCGTCGACTGGCTCATGCAGTACTCTCCGGAGAAGGATGTCACCTTCGTCCGCAGCTTCCTGGGCCGTATGCTTTTCTCCGGCGAGGACGGCCTTAAAAAGCTGCAGGTCCTGTCCGGCGGCGAGCGTGTCCGCTGCATGCTGTCCAGGATGATGATGAGCGCGGCCAACACCATGATCATGGATGAGCCCACCAACCATCTGGATCTGGAATCCATCACAGCCCTCAACAACAGCCTGATCAAATATCCGGGTGTCCTGCTCTTCTCATCCCAGGACCATCAGTTCGTTCAGACCATCGCCAACAGGATCATGGAGCTGACCTCTGACGGTCTCATTGACAGGCAGTGCACCTACGATGAGTATCTGGAGAGTGATGAGGCTGCCCGTAAGCGTCAGGTGCTGACCATCAACACCGAGGACGACCTCGACTGATTATTGACACCCTGACGCAATTAGGATAAAATATTACATTATACAGCAAACCACTTGTCAGGGGGGATAAACGATTGGACTCGAGTGACGCGATACAGGGCCTTATTCTGGTGATCCTGCTCGTACTCTCAGCTTTCTTCTCATCATCGGAGACTGCGCTGACCAGCGTCAGCAAAATCCGGATCCGCAGTCTGGCGGAGGAAGGAAATAAAAGGGCCGTACTGGTCCGTAAAATGACGGATCAGCCTTCCAGGATGCTCAGTGCCATCCTGATCGGCAACAATATCGTCAACCTGAGTGCGTCTTCTCTCTCAACGGTCATGGCCACACGGCTGGCTGTCAGGGCTGATCTCAGTATCAGCACCGCCACGGCCGTCGGTCTGGCTACCGGTCTTCTGACCGTTCTGGTTCTCATTTTCGGCGAGATCACGCCTAAAACCGCGGCCACTATGAACGCGGAAAGAATGGCGCTTCGCTGCGCTCCCGCCATTTACTGGCTGACCCGGATACTGACACCCGTCATTATCATCGTCAACAGTCTTTCGGCCGGGGTCATGAAGCTCATGGGGATCGACGCCCACAAGTCCAGGGCCGCCATGACCGAAAATGAACTCCTCACCGTCATTGATGTCAGCCAAGAGGACGGCGTCATTGAATCTGAGGAAAGGGAAATGATCGAAAACGTGGTGGACTTCGGCGATTCCAAGGCCAGTGATGTCATGGTGCCCAGGATCGACGTTACCTTCATGGATGCGGACAGCAGCTATGAGGAGGTCATGGAGGTCTTCCGCCGTGACAAATACACCCGTGTCCCTGTCTATGAAAATGACAAGGACCATATCATCGGTATCCTGAATCTGAAGGATGTCTTCTTCTATGAAGGCAATGCGGAAAACTTCCGTATCCGTTCCCTGATCAGGAAGCCCTACTTCATCTATGAATTTCACAGCACTTCCGACCTGATGGTGGAAATGCAGAAAAACTCCGTCAATATGGCCATCGTCCTGGATGAATACGGCGACGTGGCCGGTATTGTTACCTTAGAGGACCTGATCGAGGAGATCATCGGTGAGATCCGTGATGAGTATGATGAAGAGGAAACGGATGATATCCGCCGCCTCTCTCCCACCGAATATCTGGTGGAGGGAAATACCAAGCTGGAGGATATCAATGAACTTCTGGGTCTGGATCTGAGCTCGGACGACTATGATTCTATCGCCGGCCATATGCTGCATGAGCTGGAGCATATCCCCACGGTAGGCGAGCATATCCAGGTTGACGGCATCAGCTTCACCGTCCGCAAAATGGACAGGAACAGGATCGCCACGATTTATATCAAACTGCCGGAATCATCTTCGGATGTTAAAGCCAAATAAAAAATTATTCCGGAAAAGGAGATGAGGAACATGTTAAAAGAATTCAAAGAGTTTGCTCTGAAGGGTAATGTGATCGATATGGCAGTCGGTGTCATCATCGGCGGCGCTTTCAGCACCATCGTAGGATCTCTGGTCAATGACATCTTCATGCCTATCCTTGGCCTGCTCACTGGCAAGATCAACTTCTCCGAGCTGTATGTCTCTCTGGACGGCGTTAAGTACGCGACCCTGGCTGAAGCCCAGGAAGTCAGCGCGCCGGTTCTGGCCTATGGTCAGTTTATCCAGAATATCATTCAGTTCATTCTTCTGGCATTTGTTGTATTCCTGTTTGTCAGGGCCATCAACAAGACCAGAAAAGAAGAGCCGGCAGCAGCTCCGACAACCAAGACCTGCCCGTTCTGTAAGTCAGAGATCGCGCTTGACGCCGTTAAGTGCCCGAACTGTACTTCCGCACTTCCGGATTATCCGGAGCAGTAAAAAGCCCGTCTTTGTAAAAAGGCAGGCGGTTTAAAAAAGACCACCGGTGAAACGCTTTGGTTCGTTTCACCGGTGGTCTTTTTTGCTTTACAGCTTATTTGAAGTAAGCCACGCCGGACTCGAAGATCTTCTGATCCGGGTTGCCGTAGATATTCTTGGCCACGGCCTGTCCGATACGCTCGGAATGGCCCATCTTGCCCAGGATACGGCCGTCCGGGCTGGTAATGCCCTCAATAGCGGCGTAGGAGGCATTGGGATTGAAGTCCTCATCCATGGTGGGCTGCCCCTTCAGATCCACATACTGGGTGGCGACGCAGCCTGAAGCGAAGAGCTTTCTGATCCACTCATCGCTGGCGACGAAACGGCCCTCGCCATGAGAGATCGGGATGGCGTAAACCTCGCCCGGCACTGCCCCGGCCAGCCAGGGAGACCTGTTGGAGACCACCTTGGTGTAGGCGATCTTGGAAATATGACGGCCGATATGGTTGGTGGTCAGGGTCGGTGAATCCGCCTTCTGCGGGATGATCTCACCGTAGGGCACAAGACCCAGCTTGATCAGGGCCTGGAAACCGTTGCAGATACCCAGGGCCAGACCGTCTCTCTCCTTCAGCAGCTTCATGACCGCTTCACGGATCTTTTCATTTCTGAAGGCTGTGGCAATGAACTTACCGGAACCATCCGGCTCATCACCGGCGGAAAAGCCGCCCGGGAACATCAGGATCTGAGCGTCGGAGATCGCCTTTACAAAGGCATCGACGGAATCCCTGATACCATCGGCTGTCAGGTTCCTGAATACCAGCGTCTCGACACGGGCACCGGCTCTCTCAAAGGCCTTAGCGGAATCATACTCACAGTTGGTTCCCGGGAAGACCGGGATAAAGACCTTAGGCTGAGCGATCTTGTGGGTGCAGATCACGGCGCTGCCGTCCCTGCAGATGGGGGTGTCGATCACGGTCTGCGGCACTGCGGACCGGGTCGGGAAGACCTTCTCCAGTCTGCCGGTCCAGGAGGCGATGGCCTCATCCACCGGCAGCTTCATGCCTGCGGCCTCAAAGACGGGTTCCTCGGTCACGCAGCCGACCAGGGTGTAGGCTGCAGTGAGTCTGTCAAGATCCTCGGCCGCCACTTCAGCCACCAGGCTGCCGTACTCGCCGCGTCTGAACAGCTGGTCTGCCGGGAAAGCATCGTCGATACGCACACCCAGCTTATTGCCGAAGGCCATCTTGGAAACAGCCGCTGCCATACCGCCGAAGCCCAGGGCGTAGGCGGAAAGGATCAGACCGCTGCCGATCATTTCATGGACAGCCTCGTAAAGCTTCGTGATCCGGGCGTAATCCGGCATGTCATTCTCATCCCTGGCCGCCTCAAAGCGGACCAGCACATGACCGGCCTTCTTCAGCTCAGATGTGATGATCTCCTGCTCCTTTGCCACATCTACGGCGAAGGAAACCAGGGTTGCCGGCACATGGATATCATTGAAGGAACCGGACATGGAGTCCTTGCCGCCGATGGAAGGCAGACCGAAACCGATCTGGGCTGTGTAAGCACCCAGCAGGGCACGCATGGGTTCGCCCCAGTCCTTCGGATCCTCCGTCATACGTTTAAAGTACTCCTGGAAGGTGAAACGGATCTTATGCATATCGCCACCGGCCGCAACGACCTTGGCGACGGAATCGACAACCGCGAAGGCAGCCCCGTGGAAGGGACTCCAGTTGGAAAGATAGGGATCGAAGCCATAGCTCATGAGGGTGACGGTATCGGTCTTACCCTTAAGCACGGGCAGCTTGGCTGCCATGGCCTGAACCGGTGTCAGCTGGTAGCTGCCGCCGTAAGGCATAAAGACACTGCCGGCGCCGATGGAGGCGTCAAACATCTCCACAAGGCCCTTCTGAGAGCAGACATTCAGGTCAGACAGGGTCTCTAGCCATTTGGCCCTGATATCCTCTGCAGGCGCTTCCTGGACAAAATAGCTGTCAGCCGCTTTGGGAGATTCCACGACCACATCAGTCTCCTGATGGGCGCCATTGGTATCCAGGAATGCCCTGGCGATATTGACGATCTCCTTGCCGCGCCAGAACATGACCAGTCTGGGCTCCTCAGTAACCTCAGCCACACAGGTCGCCTCCAGATTTTCCTCGTCCGCATAGGCCATGAAGGCATCCGCGTCCTTGGGATCGATGACCACAGCCATACGCTCCTGTGACTCGGAGATGGCCAGCTCTGTACCGTCCAGGCCGGCATATTTTTTCGGCACCTTATCCAGCTCGATGTGCAGGCCGGCAGCCAGCTCACCGATGGCGACGGAAACGCCGCCCGCGCCGAAGTCATTACACTTTTTGATCAGGCTGCTGACCTCAGGACGTCTGAAAAGACGCTGAAGCTTTCTCTCTGTAGGCGCGTTACCCTTCTGGACCTCGGCACCGCAGGTGTCGATGGACTGGGTATTATGAGCCTTGGAGGAGCCTGTGGCGCCGCCGCAGCCGTCACGGCCGGTACGTCCGCCAAGCAGGATGATCAGGTCGCCCGGATCAGAGGTCTCACGAATGACATTCTTTCTGGGTGCTGCCGCGATGACCGCACCGATCTCCATACGCTTGGCCACATAATCGGGATGATAGATCTCATTGACCAGGCCGGTAGCCAGACCGATCTGGTTGCCGTAGGAGCTGTAGCCGCTGGCCGCGCCGGTGACAAGCTTACGCTGGGGCAGCTTGCCCTCAAGGGTCTCAGACATGGGTCTGGTGGGGTCCGCCGCGCCGGTCACACGCATGGCCTGGTAAACATAGGTCCTTCCTGACAGAGGATCCCTGATCGCGCCGCCCAGACAGGTGGCCGCGCCGCCGAAGGGTTCGATCTCTGTCGGATGGTTATGGGTCTCATTCTTGAAATTGATCAGCCATTCCTGTT